>DASRJW010000134.1 GCA_035649275.1 Candidatus Krumholzibacteriia bacterium | reverse complement strand
CGGAACTTGGCGCCCGGGTTGGCGACGCGGGCGATGATACGGACGCTCCGCATGCCCGGATCGAGGGCGGGGTCGACGACGTCGATGCGACCCTCGAGCACGTAGCCCGGATAGGCGGTGGTGCTGACGTGGACGGGGACTCCCCGTTGCAGCACCGGGACCAGGCGTTCCGGGGCCCAGAAAGTGACCTTGATCTCGTCGAGGCGCGAGAGATCGGTGATCGTCTGGCCGGCGCGGAGGAAAGCGCCGGGGCTCACGCGCCGCGATCCGACGAGGCCGGCGAAGGGGGCGACGATGCGCGTCTTCTCCAGCCGCGCCTGCGCCAGCGCCAGGTTAGCTTCCGCTACCTTGAGTGCCGCCGAAGCATCATCCAGATCCTGCGGCGCGCCGGCGCCCTGCCCCACCACTTCCTGGACGCGGTCGTGGGTGACGCGGGCCTGGTCGCGCAGCGCCTCGGTACGGGCCACCTCGGCTTTCAGCGTCGCGTCGTCGAGCTGCACCAAGAGATCGCCAGCGGCGACGGCGCCACCCTCCTGGAACGGCAGTTTCTCCACGATGGCGTCGATCTCGGCCACCACCTCGATGGCATCGATGGCCTCGATGCTGCCCACGGCCTCGAAGCGATCGGCGATCGGGCCTTGCACCACCGCGGCGGTCTCGACGGGCATCGGCGGGGGCGCGAAGTGGCCCTGCTGCTGCTTCGAACAGCCGATGACGAGAACGACGAGACCAGCCAGGAACCCACGCTGCACAGCACTCAAGGGCTGCAACCTTTCGAAGCTCGGCGTCGCGGGCGAATCTCGCCGCACGGCGACGATCGTGTTCCGCCTCACGGCGGCGGGAACGTTCCCGCCGTCAACAGGCGCAGCTCGGCGGCGGCCTTCGCCGCGCGCACGAGGGCTTCCGAGTAGCGCTGCTGCGCCGTCGCCACGTCGGCGGCGAGGCGCACGAGCTCGAAGGCCGTGGTACGGCCGCTCTCGTACTCCAGGATACCGATTCGGGTCTGCTCGATGGCGGCCTCCACGCCGGTCCGGGCCGCCTGCACCCGGCGCGGGGCGTTCGACAGCTCGCGATGCCGGTTGCGCACATCTTCCTCCAGGCCGCGGCGCACCGCGGTGAGCTGGTTCTCGGCGCGCTCCGCCTCGGCACGCAGCCGGTCGCGCTCGCCCCGACCCTCCCGGAGACCGAGGGGAACGCTGAGGCGCAATCCCAGTGTCCAGGTGGGGAAATCCCGCGAGAAGACCTGGCTCCAGGCCTCGCCGGCGTCGCCACGGACCGTAGCCGAGAGCGTGTCGACGGAGCCCGGGAAGACCACGGGATGTGGCGTCCCGGCGAGACCGTTGCCCCCGAGCGAGCCCACGAGCTGCAAATCGGGCAAGGCGTCCCAGCGCGCCCCTCGCTCCAGCGCCCGGACCGACTCGATGCGCCGCTCCACCACCTGCAGGTCGTGATTGTGGCTGAGGGCGAGCTGCACCACCGAATCCACCGGCGCCTCGGCGAAGGCGAGAGGTGGGCCTTGGGTAGGACGGAAGCGGCTCATCCCTGGTTCCGGGCGCCGGCCCATCAAGGTGGCGAGCCGGTCGGAAACCGCACCGAGCCGTTCCTCGCGATCGAGGACGGCCTGCTCCTCCTGGGCCAGGAACACCTGGGCGTTGGCCACGTCGTCGGGCCCTACGAGACCGCTCCGGGCCCGCACGCGGGTGTCCTCCAGGAGTCGCGCGCCGCGGTCGCGGATGAGACGCTCCACCGCCACGTCGCGCTCGGCGGCGTAGAGATCCCAGTAAAACTGCTCCACCGTGGAGCGCACGGCGAGCACGGTGCTCTCGTACTGTGATTGCGCCGCTTCTAGGTCCCGCTCCGCCGCCGAGAGCTCCGCCCGCGCCGAGGGGCCGAACCCTTTGAGGAGTGGCTGCGTGAGGGAAAGTCTTCCCTCCGCCACATATTTCGGGATCAGCGTCTCGAAGCCCGAGTTCGTGTCCAGCCGGCGGCTGTCCACTGCGGCTTCGATCTCCGTGCCGGTGGACCCGAAGCGCTTCCGCGCCCCGACCGAGGTAGCACGTTCGTTGGTCTCGAGGACCTGCGCGCCGGCCAAGGGAGACGACGCGGGTATCTCCTGATCGTCCACGTCGTAGCGGGCGAAGACCTCGGGATCGAAGGGGCCCTTCTCGCGGCGCACCACGCCCTGGGCGGCGCGGAGAACTGCCTCGGCCTCGACGATGGCCGTGTCCTGCTCGAGGGCGGCCTGCACCGCCTCTTCGAGGGCGAGAGCGGTGCCGGGGATCTTGGCGATCTCCGCGGCGAGGGCGCTGTCCGGGTTGGCACCGAGGGGCAAGCGCAACGGTGCAGGCGAGGGTGCTGGCGCGGGCGCCTGCGCCACACCCGGCCTTGCCAGCGCGGCAGCCAGCGCCACGGCGACGGCCGCGGCCGCGACGAATCCCTGGAGCCCGCGCGACGAGCGCGCGCTGCGAGCCGAGCCCATGCATTCCCTCCGGAAGCCGTGCAGTCGGGGACGCAAGCGTAGTCAATGGGCCGGGGGCGAATCAACCCGGCCCGGGGTGAGCCTTGAGTGAGTCTCCGGGGAGGTTTCCGGTGCAGATCCGGTGCGTCTCCAAGGAGACAAAACGGAGACAGGTGGAGGTGATGCGGAGCGCCTTCGGCGTACAGCGTTGCTGGCTCAGTCGGCGGCGTCGGGGCGCAGGCCGAACTCGCGCATCTTGCGATAGAGGTTCGGCCGCTGCATGCCCAGCTTCTCGGCGGCGCGGCTGATGTTGCCGGTGGATTCCCCGAGGGCCCGCTTCACCAGGTCGCGTTCGAGCTTCTCCTTCGCTTCCCGGAGCGACAGGCCCTGGGTGTATTGCTCGAACCACTCCTCCGTCGCCGCCTGGGCGGCGAAGGCCGGCAGGTGCAGGTGTTCCGGGCGCAGCTCGCCGCCTTCGCAGAAGAGCAGCGCCTGGGTCATGACGTTCTCCAGCTCGCGGACGTTGCGCGGCCAGGCGTACTCCTGCAACCGCCGCAGCGCTGCTTCCGAGATCTTCGGGCAGTCGCGCTCGGCGTCGCGGCAGAACTTGTCGAGGAAATGGTCCACCAGGAGCGGGATGTCCTCGCGCCGCTCCCGGAGCGGCGGCAGGGTGAGGGTGATCACCTCGAGCCGGGCGTAGAGGTCCTCGCGGAAGCGACCTTCCTCCACCAGCGACAGCAGGTCGTGGTTGGTGGCGGCGACGATGCGCACGTTGGTGTTGCGCGGCGTGTTCTCGCCGATGCGCTTGTACTCCTTCTGTTCGATGGCGCGCAGCAACTTCGGCTGCGTCTCCAGGGGCAGATCACCGATCTCGTCCAGGAAGAGCGTGCTGCCGTGGGCTTCCTCGAACAGGCCCTTGCGATCCTCCGTGGCGCCGGTGAACGAGCCCTTGCGGTGGCCGAAGAGCTCGCTCTCGATGAGCTGGTGCGAGAGCGCGGTGCAGTTCACCGTGAACAGCGGTCGCTCGCGCCGCGGGCTGTTGTAGTGGATGGCCCGGGCCACGAGTTCCTTGCCCGTGCCGCTCTCGCCGCGCACGAGAACGGTGTGGATCCGCGGCGCCACCAGCACGATGCGGTTGAAGAGGTCGCGCATCTTCGAGCTGTTCCCCACCATGCGGGAGGGCCCGTAGCGATGCTGCAGCTGGCTGCGGAGCAGCAGGTTCTCGTTGGCGAGACGGCGGTTCTCGCGCCGCAGGTTGCGCCCCTCGAGAGCGCGCTCCAGCCGCACCCGCAGCTCCTCCAGCGACGCTCCCTTGATGATGTACTCGGCGGCACCGGCGCGCATGGCCTCGACGGCGTTCTCCACCGAAGCGAAGCCGGTGATGGCGAGCACCGCCGCGTCCGGGTCGGCGGCACGGGCATCCTGGATCACCGCGAGGCCGTGCTCTTGCTTGCTCGGGGCGCCTGCGGCCGGCGGCAGCTCCATGTCCACGATCACCAGATCGAAGGCCTGCTCCGCCAGACGTTCCCGCGCCTCGGCGACGGTGGTGGCCTCGTGCACCTCGTGGCCGAGACGCTCCAGCGTCATCAGCATGGCCTCGCGATGGGTGCGGTTGTCGTCCACCACGAGCGTGCGCACCCTGGTTTCGGTTTCGATCACGCCGTTTCCTCCACTGGCTCCCCCGCCGGCAGGCTGACGGTGAAGCGCGTGCCGCCTTGGGGGCCGCAGCTGAACGAGAGCCGCCCGCCGTGGCTCTCGACGATCTTCTTGGCGATGGGTAGACCGAGGCCGGTGCCGCTGTCGGGCTTGGTGGTGAAGAAGAGCGAGAACACCTGCTCCTGGTTCTCCGGCGCGATGCCGGGTCCATTGTCCTCGATGTGCACCCGATAGACGCCGGACTGGTTGCCGTTGCCGCAGTGTGCCCGCTCCACCTGGATCGCCACGCGCCCGCCTTCCGGGGCGGCGTCGATGGCGTTGTTGATCAGGTTCTGGAACGCCTCGCGCAGCTGGCGCCGGTCCGCCCGGAGCGGCGGCAGCGGGCGCTCGCACTCCAGGACGACGCGGATGTGCTTCTGCCCCAGGCGCTGGTGCGCGAAGGTGAGGGCCTCGTCCAGGAGCTCTTTCAGATCGGTGGGCGACCGCTCCAGCTTCGGGTCGGCGCCGAACTGGCGCAGCTCGTCCATCTTCCGGTGCAGGAAGTCGATCTCCCGCAGCATCTTCGGGATGATCTCCGTCATCACGCCGCCGCGCAGGTCATGGCGCATGTTCTCCACATAGAGCCGCAAGCCTCCGAGAGAGTTGCGGATCTCGTGGCCCAGCTTGGCGGCGATCTCGCCCACCGCGGCCAGGCGCGCCCGCCGCGCTTCCTCCTGGGCCCGCACTACCTGCTCGGTGACGTCGTCGAAGGTGAGAACGTAGCAGGGCAGGTCCGATTGACGCGTCGAGCGCAGGAGCTCGGGATCCAACAGAGCGACCTCGAGGTCGAAGACGCGCTCGTTGTCCTCGGCCCGCGACGGCACCACGACCCGGGTGCTGTGGGAAAGCGTCCCGGCATCGCGCCGCGACTCGTGGCTCCCGTGCATGACCTGTCCGAGCAGCTCCAGCATCGCCGGGCTGACGGCGAAGAGTTCACGCACGTGCCGCCCGTGCAGGGACTCGCCCGGGAGACCGAGGAGATCGGCGGCGCGCGGGTTGTGACGCAGCACCATGCCGTGGCGGTCGGCGACGATGAGGCCACCGGCAATGTTCATGAGCACGAGCTCGTCGAAGCGGCGCAAGAGGCGCATCTCCTCCATGTGGCGCTTGGCGCGCCAGCGGAAACCGTAGACCGGGAAGACCGCGGTCCCCCAGGTGAAGGCGGTCACCGGCAGCATGAAAGGCAACCAGACGTTGGCGCCGATGAAGAGCGCTTTTTCCACCAGGAAGTAGGCCACCACGATGCCGAAGCCGAGGACGACGCCTCGCCAGGAGGGCAGGCGCACCATGCCGAGGGAGCCGGCGAAGAGGATGCCCCAGGTGAGGAAGAAGCGTGTCCAGCGCCCGACGCGGACAATGGTGTCGCCGCTCAGGATGGTCTGCAGCGCTTCGGCGGTGACTTCGATATCCGCCAAGCGGCCGCCGAGCGGAACGTTGTGACTGGTGGCGACGCTGCGCGCCGTGGTGCCGAGGATGACGACGCGGGTCCCCACGGCGCCGTCGGCGTCCACCGCCGAGCGCACCGAGAGCCGCGCTTCCGGCGGGCGCTCGCGGTAGTTCACCAAGACGCGAGCCTCCTCGTCGACCGGAATGCGGCGGACGACGCGGCCGTCGTCGCGCCGGAGCTCCACTGCGCGTCCCGGCACCAACGTGGCATCCTCGGCGCGGACGCCGTCGTGGGCGGCAACGAGCTGCAGGAGAAAAGTCGGATAGAGGCGGCCGTCACGGGGGAGGACGAGAGGCAGCCGGCGGACGACGCCATCGTTGTCGCCTTCGCAATCCACCAGACCGACGTGGAGCTCGTGGCCGACGCCGGGACTCGCGAGCGGCCGCATCTCGAAGCCCGCTAGGCCGTAGCCCGTGAGCTCCTCCTGATCATCGGAATGCAGGCCGACGACGAGAGAGGAAGGATGGGGTGGGGTGTCCGGCCGAATCGCGGCCTGGATGACCTCCTGGAAGTAGGGAGTTGCCACCGGGTGCCAGCGGGGCAGCTCGATCCCGAGGACACCGCGGGCCGGGGCGCGCTCCTGCACCAGCTTCGACAAGGCGACGCTCAAGCTCTCGGCCTGGGCGCCGTTCCGCTGCGCCTCGCGCAGCGACTCGTCATCCAGGACCAAGGTCTCCACCATGAAACGGGGCTTCGGCTCATCGAAGAACGCTCGCACCCACATGCGGACATCGAGGGTCTTGAGCTCGAAGACCTCCAGGGGACCCCAGGGCAAGAGGGTGATGCCGGCAAGCAACCCTGAAACGGCACAACAGAACGCGTACTGCAAACGATGGATCACACCGGCTCCCATGGGACCCGCGAGCGCGCGCACGTCGACGGCTGGTGCACCGCTTGGGACAACGCAATGGCCGTACCAAGAAGGGACCCGGATCTCGCTTGTTTAGGCCGGCCAAGCACAGCCAAAACAGCCGCTTGCGCGCTTCGGCTCGGCTCGGGGAGGCGCGGGCGCCCCGACCGTATCCGAATAATACGCTGGCTCGGAGTCTCCCGATACAGGCCCCAGCCGGCAGACGCGAGAGCGCTTGGCGGCGCCAGCACCCATCGTCGGGGGCGAAGTGGCGTCGATTCAATCCACTCGCCGCATCTCTTGTGGATCTGCTGCAGGGATTGGTGCCCTCGCCAGCGAGAAGGCACGATGCATGCGAGGCCTACGATTCAGGATGGCGTGCAGGCAGAGGAGCCGCGCGCTACTGAACGAAAACTCGAAGGCGGTGGCGGCGGCTCCTCTTTTCTTCGGATCGACCGCACGCCAGCCGTGGTCTCCGCCGTTGCGCGCCCCTCTTCCCGGAGTGGCTGCAAGCCACGGATTCATGCCTGTGGGGGGAGTGGCGAGCGAGCCCACCTGCGGTCCTGGGGCGCCAACGGCTTTCCTCGCCGCGCGAGCTGGGTAACCGGCTCGCGTTTTTTGTCCCCTCTGGTTCACTTCGCCCCCTCCCATCCCGCGGGCCCATGCTTCCCACGCCGTGCGGCCAGCGACTAAGATTCGCCCGCGGGAACGCCGGGGCGGGAACTGTTTCACCGCGAGACTTAGGCGGCAGAGTTCCAGCGCGAGACAGTCCGTCAGGACTGTTTCATCCCGAGACTGGTCCCCGAGCCAGGGAGAAGCGTTTGCGTCGACACCTGGAGCTGCGCTGGCAAACGCAGTCTCTCCTGTTGCTTGCCTGCATCGCTTCGCTCTCGGGTTGCGCCGCAGCACCGAAGTCCCCGACGGAGCAGTCGTTGCAAGAAAACATGGTGTTCGTCCCGGCGGGAGAGTTTCTCATGGGACAGGACGCCGGCGCTTCCGACGCCGACGAGAGCCCGCAGCACAAGGTCTGGCTCGGAGACTTCTGGCTCGATCGCACCGAGGTGACGAACGCGCAGTTCAAGGCCTTCTGCGACGCCACGAGCCGGGTCTATCCCAATAGCCCTTACTGGGAAGAGGGCTACTTCCTCGCCAAGCCCGATTACCCGGTGGTGAACATCACCTACGAACAGGCGCGGGCCTATTGCGCTTGGGCGAGCAAGCGTCTGCCCACTGAGGCCGAATGGGAGAAGGCGGCGCGGGGCACGGATGGGCGCATCTATCCGTGGGGCAACGTCTGGGAGCCCGATCGCTGCAACTTCTGGGGCGACGATGCCGGGCCCGACACCTTCCGGCGCCCCGCGCCCGTGGGCAGCTTCCCCAAGGGAGCGAGCCCCTACGGGGCCCTGGACATGGTGGGCAACGTGTGGGAATGGTGCTACGACTGGTTCGACGACAAGTATTACACTCGTTCACCGGCACGCGATCCGCGCGGCCCCGACAAGCCCACACCGTGGCGCGCCGCCCGCGGCGGTTGCTTCTCGAGCCCGCGGCAGCCGGTGGGTGATGCGATGGTGGCGAACCGGAGCAAGAACACGCCGAATCAGCCCATCGACCGCTTGGGCTGCCGCTGCGCCTGGTCGAAGGGCACGAAGAAAGGGCGCTGAGTGCGATGCGCCCGTCGCGATTCGCTCCCCTCGGCGCGGTCACGGCGCTGCTGTTGCCGCCGGAGGCCGCGGCGCAAAGCGTGAGCGACCCGACCCTCGTGGTGTCGACCTACGCCTGCTGTCCCGCCTGGCCGACGAACTTCGCCTTCCTCCCTCTCCCCGGCCCCGTCGATCTGCTGGTGCTGGAGAAGTACAGCGGCCTGGTGCAGCACTTCCGCGACGGCGTCTTCCAGGGCACGGCGTTGGATCTGGCGGTGTCGAACTTCGGTGAGCGCGGCCTCCTCGGCGTCGCCGTCGATCCGCAGTTCGCGAGCAACGGCTTCGTCTATCTCTACTACTCGGCGAGCCCGACGGCGGTGGACGTCTTCACCTCTGATGCGGTGCTCGAGAACCGTGTCGAGCGCTATGTCTGGAATGGCGGCGCGCTCGTGTCGCCCCAGCTCCTCCTGCGCCTCCCGGGCCGGCCGGGATACATCCACCAAGGCGGCGCGCTGCGCTTCGGCCCGGACGGCATGCTCTACGGCACCATCGGCGACGTCGGCCGCTCCTTCAGCGGCAATCTGCAGAACGTCGAGACCGGCACGCCCCCCGACACGACCTCCATCGTCTTCCGTATCCAGCCGGATGGCGCGCCACCGGCGAGCAATCCCTTCTACGGCCTGGGCGGGGCGATGCAGTACGCCTATGGCTACGGCATCCGCAACAGCTTCGGCTTCGATTTCGAGCCCCAGACCGGCGTGCTCTGGGCGAGCGACAATGGCCCGAGCGACTACGACGAGATCGACCGCTTCTTGCCTGGGTCGAACGGCGGTTGGAGCGATCTCTGGGGGCCGCTGTCACGCAACCCCAGCGGCGCGGACCACCTCTGGGTGGCGCCCGGGTCCTTCTACAGCGATCCCGTGTTCTCTTGGTTCACCCCCACCGTGGCGCCGACGGCGGTGCTGTTCCTGCAGAGCGACAGCCTCGGGGTGCAGTATCGCGACGACCTCTTCGTCGGCACCCACAACAACCCGGGCAAGATCTACCGCTACGACCTCGTCCAGGACCGCAGTTCCATCGTGCTCCCGGCGCCCGAGGTCAGCGACCGCGTCGCCGACTCCACCACAGAGGCCGATCTCTTTCTCTTCGCCACCGGCCTCGATGGCGTCGTGGACCTGGAGACAGGGCCCGATGGCGCTCTCTACGGCGCCTCGTTCTACGGCGGCCGCATCTTCCGCATCGGCCGAGCCACGCTGTCGGCACTCGGCGGGAGGGAGGCGGCGCGCTCCGGCCTTTCTGCTTTCCCCAATCCCTTCCGCCGCACCACGCTGTTCCGCGTCGCGCCCGGCGCCCCGCGCACCGTCCGTATCTACGACGCGAGCGGGAGGCTGGTGCGGCTGCTCCACGGTGCCGGCGAGCTCGCCTGGGATGGACTCGACCGGCAGGGCCAGTCGGTGGGCGCAGGCATCTACGTGGCGCGACTGGTGCAGCCGGAAGGGCCTGCCACCAAGATCGTGCGGCTCCCGTGAGGTTGCTTCAGTCGGCGCTCCCGGCGCGGCCGCGCATCAACAGGCCATAGAGGGCGAAGCCGAGAGCGAAGGTGACGAACCAGGCGTAGGTGTAGACCCGGTCGAAGAAGTTCGGCGACGCCACGACGCCGCCGGAAGTGAAGGCAGCGTGCAGGAAGCCCGGGATCACCGGGAGCACGGCGAGCACGAGGGCGAGCAGCGCCCGCCGGTTCACGCCGCTGCCGCCGTAGCTGTAACGCCCCTCGGGCAAGTAAAGATCGCGGAGCACGAGCCGCCGCCGGCGCAGCACCCAGTAATCGCAGATCAAGATCCCCGCCAGCGCTCCCATGAGGCTCGAGTAGCCGATGAGCCAGGTGAAGATGTAGTCCCCGGCGCTGTGCATGATCCTCCAGGGCATCATGACGATGCCGAGGACGGCGGTGACCAGGCTGCCGGCGAGGAAGGAGATCCGTCGCGGGTCGAGGTTGGAGAAACCGGCCGCCGGGGCCACGACGTTTGCCGCCATGTTGGTGGTGATCTGGGCGACGAAGATGACGAGCGCCGCGAAGACGACGATGAGGGGAGAACCGAAGCGGGACACCAGCGCCACCGGATCCCAGACGGGTTCGCCGTAGACGACGACGGTGGCGCTCGTGACCAGGGCGCCGATGCAGGAGAAGGCGAACATGGTGGTGGGCAGACCGAGCGCCTGTCCCCACATCTGTTCGCGCTGGCTGCGGGCGAAGCGGCTGAAATCGGGAATGTTGAGCGACAACGTCGCCCAATAGCCCACGTTGGCGGTCAAACCAGGCCAGAAGATGTGGCTGAACGCATGCTCCCGGTGACCCCGGAGCTTCTCGGCCCCGCTCGAGATGCCGCTCCAACCCCCTGCCGCGCGCAGGGCCCAGAGCAACAGCAGCGCCCCGCCGAGGAGCAAGAGCGGCGCGCCCCAGGCCTCGAGCCATTTGATCCCCTGCATGCCGCGCAGGATGATGATGACCTGAATTCCCCAGAAGACGAAGAAGGCGATCCAGGCGTGGCCCGGGACATTCTGCCAGCCAGGCCAGATCGCCTGCCCGAGCAGATCGAGAGCGCTGCCGCCGACCCAGGTCTGGATGCCGAACCAGCCGCAGGCCACCATGCCGCGGAGCAGCGCCGGCACGTGAGCACCGCGGGTGCCGAAGCTGGCGCGGCAAAGCACCGGGAAGGGCACGCCGTACTTGGTGCCCGCGTGCGCGTTCAGCACCATCGGCACGAGCACGATGACGTTGCCCAGGAGGATGGTACACAAGGCCTGCCACCAGGTCATGCCCTGCTCGATGAGGCCGGCGGCGAGGAGATAGGTCGAGATCACCACGCTCATGCCGATCCAGAGCGCGGCGATGTGATAGGTGGACCAGGTTCTCTGTGCCAGCGTCGTGGGGGCGAGGTCGGCGTTCCACAACGGGCTCGCCGAGACATCTTCCTGCAGCTCGACGAAATCGTGCGCGGCGGTCACGTGTCCCTCCCAGGCGGCGCAGCGTCCGCAATGGGTCGGGAGTCTAGGCGAGGCTGAAGGCGCGGGAAAGCAATACGCTACGCCGACAAGCATCCCAGCTGGCGCAGACCTTCATAGACGACGATGCCGGCCGCCATGGCCAGGTTGAGGCTGCGGGCTTCGTTCCACATGGGGATGGCGAAGCAACGCTCCGCATGCTGCGCCAGGAGCGCTGGGTCGAGGCCCGTCGTCTCCTTGCCGAAGACCACCAAGTCGCCGCGCCGGAAGCCGATGCGGGTGTATGGAGTGGCCGCATGGGTGGAGAGCAGGTGGAAGGAACAACCCGGCAGCGCCTCGAGGAGAGCGGCGAAGGAGGCGTGGTAGTAGATCTCGGCCTCCGGCCAGTAGTCGAGCCCGGCGCGGCGGAGGGCCTTGTCGTCGATGCGGAAGCCGAAGGGTTCCACCAGGTGCAGCGGACAACGGGTCGCCAGGGCGAGCCGGCCAATGCTGCCGGTGTTGCCCGGGATCTCGGGCTCGACGAGCACGATGCGGAGCGGCGGGTCCGCCGACACCGGCACGCCAGGATGGGAGCGCATCACTCCTTGCCGAGCAGCTTCTTGAATTCCTGGGTGAGCAGCGGCACAATTTCGAACAGATCGCCGACGACGCCGTAGTCGGCGTTCTGGAAGATGGGGGCGTTGGGATCCTTGTTCACCGCCACGATCACCTTCGAGGTGCGCATGCCCACCAGGTGCTGGATGGCGCCGCTGATACCGCAGGCCACATAGAGCGACGGGTTGACCACTTTGCCCGTCTGCCCCACCTGGCGGCTGTGCGGCTGATACCCCGCATCGACGGCGGCGCGCGAGGCACCCACGGCGCCGCCCAGCACCGAGGCCAGCGCCTCGATGATCTTGAAGTTCTCCTCCGACTTGAGCGAGCGGCCGCCGGAGACGACGACTTCGGCCTCGGCGAGCTCGACCCGGCCGGCAGCGGCAGCGACGCGCTCCACCACCTCGGTGCGCGGGGCGCGCTCCGGGCTCCAGTCCAGCTTCTCCACCGTGCCCGGGGCGCCGTCGGCGGTGGCAGCGGGATAGGTGTGCGGTCGCACGGTGAGCACTTGCACCGGCCTAGCCTGGAGGACGAACTCGGCGTTCACCTTGCCGGTGAAGATGGGGTGCACGGCGCGCAGCAAACCGTCCGGGCCCACGTCGAGGTGCACCACGTCGGTGACCAGCGCGGCGTCGAGAGACGCCGCCAGCACCGGGGCCAGATCCTTGGCCAGCGTGGTGTCGGCGAAGAGGACGATCTCGTAGCCGCGCTCGCGTACCAGGCGCACCAGCGCCTCGGCCCAGGTGTCGACGGCGTAGCGGGCGTAGGCGGCGTGGTCCACGCTGTGCACGGTGACGCCTTGCGCGGCGAACTCCGCCGCCGCCTTGTCCAGGCCGGAGCCGACGAGCGCTCCTTCCGGCGCACCGCCGCTCTTCGCCGCCAGGGCGCGTCCCGCCGCCAGCACCTCCAGCGTGGTCTTGCGGAGCGCCCCGTCCTTGCTCTCACCGACGATGAGGATCTTTTTCGCCATGGCGCTCTCCGCGGAATGGGGTGACGCTGCGCCTCAGACGACCTTGGCCTCGTTGCGCAGGAGCTGGACCAGGGTGCGTGCCTGCTGCTGCGCGTCGCCCTCGATGAACTTGCAGGCGCCGCGCTCCGGGAGGGGGAGCAGCCGCTGCACCCGTACGGCGGCGCCGGCCTTGCCGATCTGCTCCGCGCTCAAGCCGAGGGCCGCCGCCGTCTTCTCTTCGATGGGTTTTTTCTTCGCCTTCATGATGCCTGTGAGGCTGGCGTAACGCGGCTCGGCGACGCCCTTCTCGCAGGTGAAGAGCGCCGGCAAACTGCAGGCGACGACTTCCTCGCCGCCGTCGACGCGCCGCCGCACCCGGGCACTCTTGCCGTCGCCGCCCAGCTCGAAGGCATGGATGAGTCCAACCCAGGGCAGGTCGAGGAGCACCGCCGCCGCGGCGGGGACGCTGGAGGCATTGTCATCGATGGCCATCTTGCCGGCGAGGACGAGGTCGAAGGCTTCGGGACGCAACGCCGCCGCCAGCACGCGCGCGGTGGCCAAGGCGTCGCCGCCGTCGCAGGCGTCGTCCTTCACGTGCAGCGCCCGATCGGCGCCCATGGCGAGGGCCGTGCGCAACGCCTCCGCCACCCGCGCCGGCCCTACGGAGAGCACGGTGACGCTGGAATCGCCGCCGACGCGCTCCTTGAGCTGCAGGCCCAGCTCCACCGCGATCTCATCGTACGGATTCATGACGTACTTGATGCCGTCGCGGACGATGTCCGTGCCCTCCGGAGCGATGCGGATCTTGGTCTCCGTGTCCGGGACCTGCTTGATGAGGACACCGATCTTCACGCTTCTCCTTCCCTCCGCCGGCTCATGGGACCGCCGTGGCGCTGCTGAACCAGGCGAGCGCGGAGCAATAGGCGACCGAGAGATCGGACAGCTCGCGCTCGGAGATCGATTCGTGCTGCGTGTGGCCGTGCTTGTCCACCGAAGGTCGCTCGGGGCCGAAGGGGATGGCCGGCGGCATCAGGTTGCCGGCGCTGCGGGAGATTCCTGCGGCCTCGGCGCCGATGTCGCCGCTCCCCAACTCGTAGGCATCCACCAGCCAGTCGCGCACGGTCGGCGGCGGTGCCTGCTGCACCGGTTCGCGTCCTTCCCCTTCCCAGCTCAAGACGAGCTGCGTCTTGGTGTCGCGGTTGAACTTCGTCACCAGGTCGGCGAAGCGCGTCTTGATCCAGCCGCGATCGTGCCCGGCCGGGAAGCGCACGTCGACCAGGACGGCCACCTCCTCGCCGATGCGATCGAACTGCACCGGGTTCACCCGCGTCGAGCCCATCTTCGGATCCTCGTAGTAGAGACCCGCCGCCTTGCCCGTGGGGTCGGAGCGCAGGCCGGTGTCGAGGAAGCGGATGATGTCCCAGGCCGAGTTGGTGAGCATGGGGGCCTTGGCCAGCGCCGAGGCCATGTCCATGATGGCGTTGCGGCCCGTTTCGCTCTCCACGTGCGAGGGGAGCGTGTAGCTGAAGAAGTGCAGGGTGTCGTCCTGCACGTAGGTGCCGTAGCGCGACACCGGGATCGTCGTCTGGTGCGGCTCCATGATCCCGCGCCACTTGGTGACCATGTCCAGCGACGGATTGGTGGAATTGACCGGATCTTTGTACAGGACCCAGACCCGGGTCTCCGCCGGCACCGTGTTCATCGAGTAGTACGACGACATCTTGTAGATGTAGAACTCACCGGGCTTGAGCCCCGCGGTGGACTTCATCCCCCGCGTCGACGCGACCCGCGCCACCAGGTCGCCCATCTGCCCCTCGGAGTAGGGGAAGGTGCCGTCCGCCGCCAGCACCAGGGCCGGCGGCGTCTTCAGCATCGCCAGGCTGCTGGCGATGCCGGAGGTCGGCGTGCTCATCTGCGTACCCACGAGCAGCACCAGCGGCCGGGCGAGGACGAGACCCGCGTCTCGCAGGACCTTCAGGGCGAACAGGTTGACGACCATCGGCCCCTTGTCGCCGTAGACGCCGCAACCCACCCAGCGGCCGTCCTTGAGCTGCATGCTGAAGGGCGGCGTGTCCTGGTCCCACTTGTATTCCACCGGTCGCATGACCTCGACATGGGTGAACATCACGACCGGTGGCCCGCCGCCCTGCCCCTTGGCCGGCTCCAGGCGGATTTCCAGGGTCTCGGTGCCATGCTTCACCACGCTCAGGTCGAGACCCTGCGCCAGATCCGCCAAGTACGCCAGGGCGGACTGGAACTCCGGGTTGTCCGGGTTCTCGGAGACCACGTTGTGGAAGGTTCGGAACTTGACGAGCTCCTTCAGCTCCCGCACCAGATCGTCGCCATAGCGCACCGACATGTAGTCGCCGAGGAAAAGACCGAGGGCGCGGCGCTGGGTGTCGTTCGCCGACTCCAGGCGTCCGTTCCACTTGGACAGGGCGGCGTGCACCTCGGGGAACTCCTGCTTGGCGTTCGTCGCCGCGAGCGCCGCGTCGAGATAGACGCGGAAGGCCTTGCCCTTGTCGGCCGGGAACGCCAGACGGTCGGCCGGGCGCACGTACTTGGCCAGGGCGGTGCGGAGATTCTCGCGGGAAGTCTCGAGTCGCTCGCGCAGATCCAGGTAATCGGTGGCGGCCGAGGCCCCGACCGCCCCGAAGCCGAGGAGGAACACCGCCAGGGCGAGGGGCGCCGCGGCGCCTCCCGACACCGAGCCAGGTGGAACGAAGCGAAGCGAGCGTGCGCGCAGCATGCGTGAACCCTTCTCGTGGCGTGCGTCGAGCCTGATCGCGCCTTGGGTGTCTCGGGGGCCCGCCGAACTCCGGGCTCGGAGCGGCTGGAGTGCAGCGATCGAGCCAGGATAGGAGGAGCGCGCCGGAGGCGTCAAGCGCTGCGCCACGCTGCCTGCCATGCTAAGGTGGAAGCATGTTGCGCATCGTCCACTCGCCCGGCTACGAATGCGACATCGGCCCGCACGTCTTCCCCACCCAGAAGTTCCGGCTGGTGGTCGAGCGCTTGCTCGCCGAGGGCAGCATTGCTCCCGGCAGCATCCTGGCGCCGGAACCCATCGGGCGCGAAGACCTGGAGCTCGCCCACACCACGGCTTACCTGGACGACTTCCTGAATCTGCGCCCGACAGCGCGGGTGCTGCGCTCCGAGCTGCCGATCACCGCGGCGATCCGCGATGCCTACCTGCTGGCGACCGGGGGCACGCTGCTCGCGGCGCGCTGCGCCCTGGCGGACGGCGCCTGCATGCACATCGGCGGTGGCTACCATCACGCCATGCCCGGCCATGCCGAGGGTTTCTGTTACGTGAACGACGTCGCGGTGGCGTTGCGCGTGCTGCAGCGGGAGGGACGGATCCAGCGCGCCGCGGTCATCGACACCGACCTGCACCAAGGCAACGGCACGGCGCGCATCTTCATGGAGGATGCCTCGGTGTTCACCTTCTCCATGCATCAGGAGAACAACTATCCGATCAAGGAAAAGAGCGATTGGGACATCGGGCTGCCCGACGGCACCGAAGACGGCGCCTATCTGGAGCTGTTGGCGCGGGCGGTGCCGCTGCTCCTCGAGCGGCAGCGCCCCGATCTGGTCATGATGGTGGCCGGCGCCGACGCCTACCGGGAGGATCAGCTCGGCGGCCTCGGACTCACCCTGGAAGGCCTGCAGCTGCGCGACGCCCTCGTGGTGATGGAATGCGCCGCGCGCCGGATCCCGCTGGTGGGCCTCACGGCCGGCGGCTATGCCCGGAATCTCCAGGACACGGTGACGATCCACGCCCACACGACGCGGGAGGTGCTGCGGTGGCCCGAACATCGCAACTCCGCCGCGGCGACACCGGCGTCGGGAGGCGGGAGTCTGGAGTGAACGGCGAGCCTAGGAGCTGGCTGCCACAGGTCGAAGCCGAGGTGCGGCGCATCGGCGCGCTGCAGCTCCAGGGGGCCCGCGACCTCGACGCCTCCCAGGTGCGGGTGAAGCAGGTCGCCGGCGACGAGGACTCGTTGGTCACTGACCTCGACCTCGAGTCCGAACGGCAGTTCCACGCCTTCGTTCGCCGCGAGTTCCCCGCGCACAGCTTCCTCGGCGAGGAAAGCGGCCACGACCAGCGCGACCCCGAGCACTACTGGATCGTCGACCCCATCGACGGCACCACCAATTTCGCCCATGGCATCCCCTACTGGGGGCCGAGCGTGGCCTACTGGCGGCAGGGCCAGCCACTGTTGGCCGTCATCCACTTCCCCGCCCTGGACAGCACCTTCACCGCGATGCGCGGCGCCGGGGCCCGCTGCAATGGCCAACCCATCCACACCAGCACGGTGACGGCGTACACCTCGCTCACCACCGTGGGCCTGCACAGCCGCACCCACTACACCCACCACCTGCGCCTGCGCGCCAAGGTGCGCGTGCTCGGCAGCATCATCGGCAACATGTGCCTGACGGCCCAGGGCACCTTCGTCGCCACCCACGGCCGCGGCCGTCTCTGGGACCTGGCGGCGGGGACCCTGATCCTCGAGGAAGCAGGAGCTCTGGTGGAAACGCTGCCGGACTACCGCACGGTGGCGCCGGCTTCCTACGGCACTCGAGGGGGCCCCGCGCCGCTGTTCCACCTGCAGGCCCGGGCCAACGAGCAGCTGCCTAGGCTCTCGGAGTTCCTCGAGGACGCCACGACGGCGCTTCTGTAAGCAGCGCCCCTTGACAGCAAACAGCGCCCCTTGACAGTGCTCTACGACCGCGCTCTCCACAGCAGGGATTCTCCAGGCCACTTCTCGGGGATTTGCCCGATCGAACGCGCCGGGACGGGCGGGTACGTTTGTGGTGCTCACCCGTCCTGGACTTGAGGGGCACGTCACGAGGCTCGACGGATTGGCGGGGGGCACCGTCAGCGAGCCGGATTCGACGGGGAACCCACCAGGATGAATACCCTCAGCACCCGTGGGCCGGTCCTCACCGGCCCACGGCCTCACCCACACTTACTCGGTGACGCCCGGCTGGGAAGCGAGGCGCGACGATGGTCGAGAAGTAGCCGCAGGACACGAGTGGTAGGCGTCACCCCAAGGCGCTCAAGAACTGCCCGCATCGGGTCGCAGCCATCGTGCCAGAACTTCCGGACCCGCCCGGGTCACGGGTTTCAGCCCTTGGGGATTTCTCCATCTTCCACTTCGGGGGAGACCCGATCGAACCGCCGCGAGGGCTTCGCTAGGCTGCTCGGCGGCAGAGGGGAAACCGCGCTCCCTTGCGCGAGTTGCTCGGACGTGGAGTTGCCATCGCGCTACGCTGCGCAACTGTCGGAGGGAGGGCTCTTCCCCATGCTTCGCCACCAGGTTCACGGGCAAGCGGTGACGAGCCTCAGGCCTGCACGAGTCCGTGCCGGATCGCATAGCGCACCAGGTTCGCTGTCTCGTGGATGTCCAGCTTCGCCATGATGCGCGTGCGATGGGATTCCGCCGTCTTGATGCTGACGCCGAGGATGACCGCGACTTCCTTGGTGGTCTTGCCTTCGGCCACGAGCTGCAGGACCTCCCGCTCCCGCGGGCTGAGCGGGCTGGGGCGGAAGCCGCCCTTGGTGCGATAGGCCTCCACGACCATGCGTGACACCATCGGACTCAGGTAGATGGCGCCGCGGGTCACTTCCTCGATCGCTTGCGCCAGGTCTTCCGCGGCCTGGGTCTTGAGGACATAGCCGCAGACGCCGACGCGCAGAGCCTCGAGGACGTAGGGCCCCTCGGTGTGCATGGTGAGCAGGATCACTTTCAGGTCCTGGGAAGCGCGCAGAATCTCGCGGGCTGCGTCCACGCCGTTCAGCACCGGCATCGCCAGGTCGAGAACCGCGACGTCGGGACGCGAGGTGGAGGCGAGCTGGACGGCTTCACGCCCGTCGACGGCCTCGGCCACCACCTCGTGCCCCGCCCGCTCCAGCAGACCCCGTAAGCCCTGACGGACGATTTGGTGATCATCGGCAAGTAGCACTCGGTACGACATCGTCCACCTCCAGCGGAATCTGGATCACCAGCTCCGTGCCCGACCCCGGGGACGAATGGAGCTGTAGTCGCCCTCCGACCGCGTGGATGCGCTCGCGCATGCTGACCAAACCGAGACCCCGGTTCGCGCCCTGGACCGCTCCCGTGTCGAACCCGGCCCCGTCGTCGCGCACCGAGCAAGTCACTGCACTCGCCTCTCGGGCGATGGAGATCTGCACTCGCTGCGGCTGGGCGTGACGGGTCGCGTTGGTCACCGCCTCCTGCACTACCCGATAGAGTGCGGTCTCCACCGGGATGGGCAAGCGATTCTCCAGCGGCCCTTCCACCTCGATGGGAATCCCGGTGCGTTGCGATACCCCTTCGACGAGGAACTCGAGCGCCGGGACCAAGCCGAGGCCGTCCAGGATCGACGGGTGCAATTCGTGCGACAGCCGGCGCAGATGCTGTTCCACTCCGTCGAGCAAAGAGCGCACCTCGCGCAGGCGCGGGCGCAGGCGCGGCTCCTCCTGCATCACCGCGTCGAGGGCCAGGTACACGGTCACCAGCAGTTGGGCGGCATCGTCGTGCAACCCCTGGGCGATGCGCCGCGCCTCCTCCTCGAGCATCTGGTTCAGACCGCGGAGCGCCACCACGGCCTCTTGGAACTGGCGGTGGGCCATTTCGAAGGGAGAGAGCGCTTCGGCGAGGAAGGTCTGGGCCGAAGCCAGATCGGGCGGCATGGGAATGCCCTGGGGCCTCCCCAACCATTGCCGCAAGGCGTCGTGGTGCAAGGAGACGAGATCGAGGAGATCGTGACCCTCGGTGACAGCCCGGCGTCCCAGGGCCCAGGCCCGATGCAGCGTCACTTCCTCGGCGCCCTCGAGATGCTCCGCCAGGGCGTCGGCGTACTCTTGCGCCAGAGTCGGGACGGCTGTTTTCACGCGCGTGCCTCCACGATGCGAGCGATCAGGATCAAGGCATCGTCGTTGTTCCGGCCGTGACGAGCGAGAATGCCTTCGGCCAGCACCTGCAACGGGGAGTCGGGATTCAACGCCCGGTCGAAATCGCCGGCGATGCCGTCGGTGGTGAGGATGAGCAGATCACGAGGCTGGACCGGGAAAGTCGAAACATGCAGGGAGGGCAGGCGGGCGCCGACGACGCCGCGGCGCTGCATCAGCCGCGTCGGCACGGCGCCATTCCCGGCTTGCGGCCGGAGCGCCACGCCTTCCACATTGCCGACCCCGGTCCAGGTGACCGTGCCTTCCCGGGCATCGTATTGCGCCAGGCTCATCACCACACCTCGCGTGCCCCGCAGCGCTTCGTGGCACCGATTCACCAGGGCGAGAACCGGCTCGTGGGCGTAGCCCCGCAGGACCTGGACGGCCACCTCCGCTGCCGCCGCCGCCTCGCACCCGTGGCCGAGACCGTCCACGGCGGCGAGGAGCATGCCGTGCGGGAACTCCTGGACCAGATGGTGATCGCCCGACTTCGTCTGCCCAGGGAGTGCATACTGCGCCACCCACCACTCCAGGTGCGGAGTCTTCGGTTCTTCCAGCTTCTCCACCCTCCCCTGAGTGGGCGCGCGTTCAACCCCTCCCGCTCTCCTTGTCCCGCGGGCGGCTCACTTCCATTTCTTCACTTTCACGACCGTCCCCTTGCCGGGCTTGGAGACGATCTCGAACTCGTCCACCAGCCGCCGCACGCCGGGCAGACCGAGGCCGAGGCTTTTCGAGGTTGAATAGCCCACGCGCAGGGCTCGCTCGATGTCGGGGATGCCGGGGCCGTGGTCCCGCGCCTCCACCTGGATGCCCCGGCGACCGTTGGACTCGACCACCCCCAGGGTGAGCGCGCCAGGTCGGGCGTAGAGAAGGATGTTCCTGGCCAGCTCGGAAATCACCGTGGCGACCACTGTCTGGTCGCTGCTGGTGAGGCCGACCTGTTGGGCCAGCGCCCGGCCTTGCTGCCGGGCCGAAAGGATGTCGCGGTCCGATTGGATGTTCACCGAGGCCGCCTTCTTCACCTGAGCTCTGGGCTGCTCCACAAGCCGCTCCGACGCGCCAGGTTTCGAGCCCGCGTCCGATTCCAAAATCGGCATCATCGCGGCCGGGGAACGCTGTGAGCCCCGTGCTTCTTGGTCCTGCGGTCCAGGAAGGTCAGACCTTCCTCGAGGTCCAGGGCGGTGGTAACCCCCTGGAGCGTGAGGCCGAGTTGCACCATGGCGAAGGCCACCTCCGGCTGGATGCCGACGATGACCGTTTCCGCCCCGCGCAGGCGGATCATGTGGGCGATGTCGCTGAGTGTCCGGGAGGCGAACGAATCCATGACGTCCATGGCCGTGACGTCCACGATGACGCCCAGGGAGCGGAAGCGACCCACCTTCTCGACCAGCGTGTCGCGCAGCTGCAAGAGGTCGGCATCGGTGAGCGCCGACTGCACGCTGCCGATCAGGTAGGGCCCCTGCTTGAGAATGGGTACTTCCAAGGCCGCCTCGACTTGCTTCGCGGAGTTCCGTGCCTAGTTCGCCAACTCCGCCTTCTCGGCCTTCTCCACCGGCAGCACCTTGTAGCCCAGGAGACGTTCGGCCTCCTCGATCCCTCCCTGCAGGTCGCCCACGGTGTTCATCTTCGTCAGGTCGACGCCGATGTTCACCAGGGTCTGGGCGATCTCGGGGGACAATCCGGTCACGATCACCGTGGCGCCCAGGAGGCGCGACGCTTCCACGGTGAGGACCAAGTGGTTGGCAACGTTGGAGTCCATGGCGGCGACACCGGTGATATCGATGACCACGACGCGGGCGCGATTGGTGCGGATACCGCGCAGCAGCTGTTCGGTGAGCTGCCGCGCCCGCTGTGGATCGATAACCCCGATGATCGGCAGGATCAGGAGACGTTCGCGCACCTGCAACACCGGCGTGGAGAGCTCTCGGATGGCCTCCTGCTGCTCGCGGATGGTGCGCTCGCGTTCCTGCACGAAGCCCACCGCCACGGTGATGGCGATCCGGTTGGCGGCGGGCTCGTAGGCGTCGAGAATGCGGTTCAGCTTCTCGAAATCGGCGTGGTAGCGGCCGAAGAGGGAGCGGGCCAAGACGTCGCGCAGCAGCAGCACGATGCCCACGACTTCGTCGGTCTGTACGCCCCGGGGGATGATGCGCTCGGAGAGATTGCGCGAGTAGGCTTGCAGGGCCTCGAAGGTCCCGGTTTCCAGGGCCTCCACGTAGTTGTCGTACACAGAGGTGGCTTCGGCGAACACTTCTTCCTTGCTCATCGCTGTGAGGAGCTTGGCTTCGGTGATGCGCCGCGCCCATTCCTCGCGGAGCTGAGTGCGATTCTGCCGTAGGTGAGCCACCAGCTCCCGCAGGAGCACGGCCGTGCTCTCGCTCGCGACCTCAAGGACGCTGCCGTGGTTACGCAGCTTCTGCATCGTCAATTCTCCCCCTCCTCGGATCAATTCGGTTCCGAGACCGCACCCAGCGAGGATCGAGGGGTACGTCCCCGTCCCTCGCCATGGAAAACTCTACTATGAGAATCGAGGAATCTCTACTATGAGAATCCAGGAAACCGCTCCCAGACCATCGGGGAATCCCTGGAAAGCGAAGTGGGAGAATTCCGGAGGCGCCGCAGGAAGGTCGGCGACCATCGTCATGATCGGAGGCCAGCCGGCGCACTCTGCGGCGACCCAGCTTTCGGAGCGGCGACCAGGCCCACTCGGTGCGATGCCGGCGCCCAGAGCGGTAGACTGGCACACTCAATGCGGCCCCGCAGCCCAGAGCGCCAACCCGGCACACTCGGTGCGACCCCGGCGCCCAGAGCGTCAGTCCGGCACTCTCGGTGCGAACCCCGACGCCGAGGGCGACAGCCCGGCCCACTCGGTGCCACCCCGGCGCCGAGAGCGGCAGCCCGGCTCTCAGCGGCGAATGATGGAGACGGCGTTCTGCTCGGCGATGTTGAGCAGGTGCATGACCAGCTTCTCCGCGTCCACCTCGAGGCGCTTCAGCACCTGCCTGGCGCGCTTGGAGACCAGCGCCACCGACAGGAACCAGAACCAGCGGGTGGCGTCGAAGCGCGAGCCGGGGCTACTCACGTAGGCCGAGCGGAAGGCGGAGACGGCCTTCTCGATGCGACCGATGTCCTGACCGTTCACTTGCCCCATGTCGTACAGGTGGCTCGCGAAGCGCGCCAGGTCGTACATCGGATCGCCGAGGCAAACGGCATCGAAGTCCATGAGCCGCGGGGCACCCTGATGGATCAGGAACTGGGCCGGATGGAAGGAGCCATGGAGGAGCACGACGGGCGATTCCGACTCCAGGGGGCCGAGCATGGTCTCGAGCCGCTGCAGGCGGGGTTCGAGGGTGGGGAATACTTGCGTGAGCTCGTCCTTGGCGTGCTGGAAGCGCTGCCATTCCAGCGCCGCATGGCCGATTCGCGGCAGGATGCCCAGGGTGCGTTCCGGCGGCTGGGTGGCGTGCAGGCGGGCCAGCTCTCGCGCCATGGCGCCGACGACCTCCCGCTCCAGGTGCGCCTCGGGGTTGGACCAGAACAAGACTCCCGGGACGTGCTCCAGCACGAGGAGCCGGCGGACGACGTCGGCCTCGAGAACCCTGGGTGCGGTGACCCCGGCCTCGCGCAGGGCCTCGATCACCTGCCCCACACGTTCCACCCGATCATCCCGGTAGAGCTTGAGGATGCGCGGCTCACCAGCCTGCTCCCCGGAGAGCACGCAGGTGGTGCCGGGAATGTAGGAGACCACCCGCCACTGCCCCTCCTTGTAGAAGGTGGCCAGCTGCTCCAGTTGGGGATCCGAGGGGAAGCGCCAATAGACCATGTCGAGCTCGGCGACGAAGCCGCTCGGCGCGGTGCTGCCCCCTTGGCCGCGGAGTTCGAGGAAGCGGCGCAGTGCGAGCGAGGGCGGCAGGAATTCGGCGTGGATGTAGGTGGGCTCGTCGGCCCGAGTCTGGCCCGTGCGCCAGAGTCGGTACAGCACATGCCACGCCTTCCCGGGAATGTAGCGAACCCGCGCCAGCTCGCAGGCTTCCCAGGTGGTCTGGTCGCGGGGAGGCACGTAACGCCCGAAAGCGCTCAGCATCTCGGCGGCGGACACGGAGCGCGCCAGCGCCACCGCATCCACGCTCCCCGGCGGGACGGCGAAACTCGAACTCGGGTACGAGTTCATGGCTCCATACGAGGTGAGGCGCCCCGAAACTCCTTCCCGCGCTCCCAGGCGGGTCCCACAGTAATGCAGCGGCAAAGCCCACAGCGCAACGAGGAACCGCGGCCGCGTCCGTGCACGGCTGATCACCGCCTGGCGCCTAGGCGGGAAGGCCTCGTTTCGTGCTATCTTCCGCCCGGCTCCCGAGGAGATTCGGGGGCAATCACCTGCACGAAGGGAAGCACGTGGGCAATTCCAAGACCTTGGGAGCGGCACGCAAGCACCGCCGCAAGCGCCGGACCGCCAAGCACAAGGTGCGGGAGTTCCTCCGCGGTAAGGGTGGCGACGCCTCCAAGCTGTCGATCCTCGCGCGGAAGATGCTGCAGCGACGGCTGCGCCTCACGACTTCCTGAGCCAGATCACTCGGACCCCGAACCCACTACCCTCCGCGGGCACACGCGTAGTGTGTGCGTCGCTGTTTCAGTCTCAACGACCCCACACCCCCTTCGTGCCCAGCGGAAAACGTCGAGAGTTCTGGCACGCTCCCCCAGCGGAAAACGTCGAGAGCTCTGGCACGCTCTGCCCCAGCGGAAAATGTCGAGAGCTCTGGCACGCTCCCCCAGCGGAAAACATCGAGAGCTCTGGCACGCTCTGCCCCAGCGGAAAACATCGAGAGCTCTGGCACGCTCCCCCAGCGGAAAACATCGAGAGCTCTGGCACGCTCTACCTTCGTTCCCATCGTTGGAGAACGGTGAGCGCTCGGTCACGGGAACCCGCCCAGCGTTCGCCCCGGATGCTGCTCGCCGCCTGGGCGCGAGCTCCCCGGGCACGGAGCGACGAGAGTCCAGGGGCCCGCAAGGACAAATGCCCCCGCTCGCCGGTTCTTGCCGGCGTGCGCATCGCTCTTTGAGTTCCCACGGTACCTGCACCCTGGAGAACGGAGTATTGAGAGTACTGGGAATATAGAGGAAGACCGAAACTTTGTCAAACATTCTCTCCGCCGGAGAGATGTGCCAACGGATCTCGAAGAGGCTCTGTAGCTGTACACGAAGTGGACAGCGTAAGAATCTTTGACGGTCTTTATCTCAAGTTATCCACAGAGATGCAAGCCGGCGTGCCAACTCAGTGGATAAGTTCGCTGTCGCGTCACGGGTGTTTCATCGTGAAGCGCACTTTGTGAAAACGCGCACGAAGTGGCCCACGGTGGTGCGCCATGCCGACGTCGTTTCTTTGGAGTTGGAGCAGCGGCGTTTTTAGGGCGTCCGATCGATGGAGCCATGTTAGGGCAAGCGGCCGCCCCCTAGAAGGATGCGAACGTACGGTCCGGTGACACCGAGTTCCGGGCCGCCGGCGATTTCGCGGTCTTCGAGCTCCCACCCGCCCTCGATCGGCGCCAGGACCCAGCCGACACGCACGCCGAAGAGGGGCCCACCGCCATCCTCACCTTGCAGCAAGAAGTCGAAGCTCGCGCCCAGATCCAGGAGGAAGCCGCCGGTTGAGAGGGTCGAGCGATGGCCAGGTTGCGCCAGCACCTCGCCGAACGTCGGAGCGGTAAGGGCGTCGATCTGGAGAGTCAAGCCGCCGCCACCGAGGCCCACCATGGGCGTCAACGAACACCCGCCGTGGGACCAGAGCACCCAGCCCAGGTCGACGAAGCCCATGGCGGCCGACAGGTCGGTCCTAAAGTTCTCGATCCCGAGCGGGACGTCTTGCCCTTCCCCGAGATAGCCATGCCCTTGACCGCCGATGACGAACCGGCCGAGCACAGCGTAGCCACCTCCGCCGAGCGTCAGGAAATCCTCGGAGAAGCGGCGGTACCCGCTCGCGGCAAGAAAGTCGTTCAGCGGACCGAGATCGAGCGCACTCCAGCCGATCGCGAAATAGCCCTTCCCGCCGTGGTCGTGGCGGTGCCAGCCATTGGCGAGTACGGGCGAGGCGAGCAGCAACGATACCACGGCTGCCGTGCCCGAGGCGAAGCGTCCCAGGTGCAAAGGGCGTCGGTGCGGGCGCGATGGCGGAGATCCAGAGTTCGGGCGCAGCACGACTGACCTCCGGAGAAAGAGGTGGGACGAAATGGGTGCTCCAGGTAGTACGGCGGATGGGAAGCGAAGGGTACATCGTTCTGAGGGGAGCCCTCGGAGCGTGGCGCGGCGTGAGGAGGGCACGATTCAGTGGAGTCGATCGAGAGCGCGGCGGGCGTCGTCGCGGGTGCCGGCATCTGTCGCGTGCTCCAGCGCTGATTCGTAGTAACCCCGGGCAGGATCGCGGCGACCCATCTCCTCGAGCAGATGCGCCGTTTCCAGGAGCACCATGGAGTTGGTCGGGTCGAGACGCGCCGCCTTCTCGTAGCGCTGCAGCGCTTCATCCCGCCGCCCCATACTCTTCAAAAGCCAACCGGCAGCCATCGGTGGTTTGGGATTCGTGGGCACAAGTTGTTCCGCCGCTTCATAGGATGCGAGAGCCACGGCAGTGCGGCGCTGCTTCTGCAAGGCCGTGCCCAGCTGGTAGTGGGCATCGGCATCGAAAGGATCCGTCGCCACGCCGAGCTGCAAGGACTCGACAGCGTGTGCCAGGTCCCCTTCCTTGTAGTATGCGACTCCCTCCAGCGCTGCGGCCTGGGGTCCCTTCACGCGTCCCAGGCCTCCCAGGTCACTGTAGGCGAGAGCGGCGCTCACGACGACGAGCCCGGCGACCGGCCCCATGCTTCGACCGATCGGGCGCCGGCGCAAGAGAGAGAGAACTTCGCCGATCGCCAGGGCGGTGCAGGCGATGCTCGCCGGTGCCGCATCGACGCGATACCGTTCGCTGACGAAAACGAGCACCGTGGAGACGAAGCCGCAGCCCCAAAAGAGCACGGTCAGACGGGCGCTGCCGCGGCGTCGCCAGGCGAGCACGAGACCGAGCAGAAGCCAGGGCGCCAGACAAGCGTAGCGCGGGGTCGAGCGCAGGACCCAGCTGCGGCGGCTGAATCCACGCGGGTCCAGGTTGCGGTCCAGTTCTGCGCTGCTCAGGTACTGGAGCGTCCGGCGCCCGAGGGCAGCGGCGAAGTCGAATGGCTCCGTCCGCGCCCAGTGGATGGCTTGTCGCATGAAATACCGATCCCAGCGCGCTTGTCCCTGGCGCTCCGACTCGGGAATGCGACGCACCAGGTCCTCCCACGCCAACCCTGGACGCAGGAGCCATGTGCGCTGCCAATCGGGATTGTTCCCGAGGTAGAAGTTGATGCCGCCGTTTGCCGAAACCAGAACCCACTCCCCGCCTCTTTGGCGATTCATCAGCGTGACGGGCAGGATCGTGAGCGCCGCCGTCACGGCCACGACCACTGCCGATCGCCAGCGCCGGAGGCCGAGCGCGAGCCAGAGACATGCCGTCCCGGTCCAGAGAAGAAAACTGGGGCGCGTGAGCGCGAGCAAACCCAAGGTGAGACCGGCCGCACCGAGCCGCCAGGGTAGCTTGCGGCGCCCCCCGGCGCGCATCGCGCCTCCCAGCAACAACAGCGAAGCCAGGGACAACGTGACTCCCAATGTCGTGGGCAGGGCTTGGATCTCGAAGTAGAGGAACGGCCGATAGATTGCGGCCAGTGCGGCAGCGGCAAGAGCCACGGGAGGGGAAGCGAAGGAACGCACCCAGAAAGCGATCGCGGCCACGTTCACACCGCCGAGAACCGTATTGAACGCGTAGGCCGTTCCGACTCCTGGACCCAACAGGCGCATGGCCCAAGAGAGCGCATGGGGATAGAACGGTGGCTTGTAGAAGACATCCTGCGGTTCCGGGGTGCCCTGGGCCAGGCGCGCCGCCCACTCGACGTTTTCCCCCGCATCCACCAAGGGCACGCGGACGAGAACGTAGTCTCTCAGCTCCGCCCATTGCACCAACCGCAGGGCCAAAGCGATGGCGACGATCCCCAGCAGGGTCCGGACGAACGGGAGTGGGCGCCGGGGCCTGGCTCTCTCCTGTCGGCGTTTTTCATCCATCCGGGTGGAGGCCCTTCGTGGCTGCTTCCGGGGTGCCGGGGGCGGTGACCACGGGCACCCCCGGCGCTGGACGCGGCGTCAGCGGTTCGGGAACGAGGCGCAGCTTGGCGCGGACGTGCATCTCGCAGAGCAAAGCAAGAGCCGCACCCTCCGCAGGATCGGCGCGCAGGATGTCCATCAGCACCGCTGCAGCGCGATCGTAGTGCCGGACGTGAAACAGCGCTGTCGCCAGCTCCATCCACAGGGGTGCGGCGAAGCTGCTCGCTGTGTCGGCCGCGGCGCCGGGGGCGCTGGCTTCGGCGGCGGAACGCTGGGCAAAAGCAGCGTCGGCGCGGGCCAATCGCCGCAACGGGGCTGCTTCGGCGCCTAAGGACGGGGGTGATTGCTCGAGCGCCCGCGCTGCCTCGTCGAATCGACCGAGCTGGGCGAGTGCGATGGCGAGAGCGCGCTGGGATTCGACATCCCGAGGGCGGTCGGTGGCGGCGCGACGCAGCCAGGGCAGGGCCTTGTCGATGTCGCCGCGCTCCGCCCACCAGAGACCGAGCTCGAGGGCATCGCGCCCAGAAGCGCCGGGCCGGGTGCCGGAGAAGCGCCGCTCCAGGCGCAAGCGCTGCAGCAATCCGGCGAGACTGCGGTCCGTCGGCTGCCGTTCGAGACCGCGCCGGATCCACGCCTCGGCGCCGGCATAGTCGGCGCGCTCGAGCGCCACGAAAGCCGCGCTGTGAAACACGCTCGCCGTGGGCAGGGTGCGGGCGGCGCGCTCGTACACCTCACTTGCCGCATCGAGCTGCCCGGCGGCGCTCAGTGCTTCGGCGAGCGCGATTTGCGCCCTCACATCGTCCGGGCGCTGTGCCGCGCGTTGCTCGTAGGTCTCCAGCTGCAGGTCGTACAGCCGCCAGGAATAGCCCGCGTAGCCCACGGGCCGGAGCGGCAACAGCCAGTCGTAGACGGCCGGATCGGCGCGCAACAACTGATGCAGCGTGTTCGCATCGACTGCCAAACGCCCCGCTCGCGCCGTCGCCCCGGGTGGGTTGACCTCCCACGTTTCACCGCGCGCTTCTGCCTGGGCCAAGAAGCGCGTGAGACGCCCGTCGTCCTGTCCCCACGCCAGGTTCGAATCGAGAAGGAAGCGATGGCCGCCGGCAGGCCCCCCGGCCAAGACGTTGAAGTAGGTCAGGTACTGGGGCGCTGCCCGGGCGAAGCCGAGAGCCCAGGCCAGGATCAGGATGCTGACCGCGACACGAGCCACGCGGCCCTTCTGCCACAGGTGCACGACGGCGACCGCCGCCAAGAGCACGAGAGCGGGAACGAGCGGCAGGATGTGGCGAACACCGATGTCGACACGAGTCAGCGAAAAAACCACGAGGAGCAATGCGGCGGGCACCGTGAGCAGCGTGCGATCCGGCGGCGACAAACGGCGCCAGCCGAAAACGAGGCCGAGGGCAGCGAAGAGGAGAAGCGGTAGAGGCGTCTTGAACAGGAGCGCGGCGAGGTAGTACTCGAGGAAGCCGTGCAGCGAACGCCGGCCCACCAGGTAGGCGAAGTGCCCTTCTTCCCGGTGCGCCAGCTTACCGGTCAGGGCGTTGAGCAGCTGCTCGGGCACGCCGTGTCGCGTCGGCCCGAAGGCATAGACCGCGTACGACAAGACACCCACGCCGAGCAGCGCCAGGGCCACGTATGCCGTCACCCGCAACCAAGCGCGCCGGCGGCGCAGCAGCACGAGCGAGGCGAGCCAGCAGGCGGGCAGAAGGAGGAAGCCGGTGAACTTGGTGAAAACTGCCAGCGCGGCAACCATGGCGAAGCCAGCGACTTTTCCCCAAGGTGTGCGCCGCGCGCCGGCGTTCTCGGGCACCGCGGCGCTCGCGTTGGGCGTTGCAGGCGGGGACGCCGCGGCCCACTCGGCCTCCAGGACCCCGCGCCAGAGCCACAACCCGCACCACCAGAGGAAGGTGACGGGCAGATCCAACGTCGCCAGGTGACCGTGGGCGAGAAGATTCGGTTCGAGACACAGAGCCAAGAGCGCCACGCAAGCCGTCCCCATGCCGCCCATTCGACGGGCCCAGTGCCCGACGAGGGCGGCGAGGGCGAGAGCCAGCAGCAACACCGGAACTCGGGCCGCCCAGAGCTTCGCATCCGAGGGGAATTGGTAGTCGACGCCGAGCAAGCGCAGCGGTGCCGCGACGAGGAGCTGGCCGAGCGGCGGGTTGTCGAGGCCGCCGGAGAAGCGCCCGCTTTCCCAGTAGAGCCAGCCGCTCAAGATGTGCGGGTGCTCATCGGCGACGGAGGAGTCGAGGAGGAGAGCCGGAAGAGCGAGGAGAGCGTAGAGCGCCAGGAGCGCACCGCAGAGCAGGCCCGCAGTCTGCCGCGTCGGGTTCTTCACGAGCCTTCCTGTACCCAGACCTCGCCATCCTCGAAGTGTTCCTTCTTCCAGATCGGCACGTCCTTCTTCAGCACCTCGATGGCGTGCCGCAGCGCCTCGAAGCCCGGAGCTCGGTGTGCGGTCGCCACCAGGATCGCCACGCTCGTTTCGCCCACCTGCAGCATGCCGACGCGGTGCACGAGGACGACGCGCCGGACGGGCCAGCGCGCCAGGACTTCCTTGCCGATGCGCTCCAGCGCCTTGGCGGCCATGGACTCGTAGGCCTCGTACTCGAGGCGGAGCACGCGGCGCCCGTTCTTGGAGTCGCGGACGACGCCGGCGAAGGCGAGAACGGCGCCGGCGCCAGGATCACCCATGGCGGCGTAGAGGGCACCGAGATCGATGCGTTCGTGCACCAAGGCGACGCGAAGCCGGTCGTCGGTTTCCGCTGGCGACACGATCGTGCCTCGTTTCTAGCGCAGACCTGCGGACGCGACGGGCTGCCCAGCAAATCCACGAACCCCACGATGTCCAGGCAATGATGCGGCGCAGGTTCCCTCAGCCGCCGCTCACCGGCGGGATGAGTGCCAGGCAGTCCCCTTCGCGCAGCACCCGAGCGCTGTCGACGAATTCCTCGTTCACCGCGAGTCGCAGGCTGGCTTGCAGCCCGCGCAAAGCCGGCTCCTGTTCGAGCAACAGGCCGAGGGCGCTCCCCGCCGTGGTTCCCGCCGGCAGCGTGAGACTCGCGCTCGGTTTCCGGGCTGCATCGCGTGCTGCAGCGAAGAACAAGACCTCGATGTGCACGTACGGATCTTAGCACTGCACCGTAACTCCTTGACAGGGTTGACGTTCTTTCCTAGCCTGCGGTGGTCCAGGAGGTTGCACATGCGCGGCATCCGGCATCCCCTGCCGGCGGCCCCCCTCGCCCGCCGCGGTGCGCGGCTGCGTTGCTTCTCCGCCGGCTCGAGCCGTGGAACACTCGGTGGGCTCGTGTCGGTCGCCCTTCTCCTGGCCGCCGAGGCCGCCGCCGGCACCACCACAGCCGCTGATTCCAGCCGCGGCGGGGGCGAACCGGAGAAGGGATCGCCGGCCGCCGCCGAGGTCCTGGTCGCCTCGCTCGTCGATGCCATCGGCCCGGCGAGCGCCCGCTTCCTCATCGAGGGCATCGAGCGCGCCGAGAAAGAACGAGCGGCCTGCTTGATCATCGAGCTCGACACGCCCGGCGGATTGGACTCCGCCATGCGCGACATCGTGAAGCGCATCCTCGCCGCCGACGTGCCCGTCGTGGTCTACGTGGCACCCAGCGGCTCCCGCGCCGCTTCCGCAGGCCTGTTCCTTCTGCTCGCCGCGCATGTGGCCGCCATGGCGCCGGGCACGAACACCGGAGCCGCGCACCCGGTGCAGATGGGCGGTGGCACCATCGACTCGGTGATGTCCGAGAAGGTGGAGAACGACGCCGCGAGCTTCATCCGCTCTCTGGCGCAGAAGCGCGGGCGGAACGCCGAGTGGGCCGAGCGCGCCGTGCGCGCCAGCGTCTCGGTCTCGGACAAAGAGGCCCTCGAGCTCGGCGTCGTCGACGTCATCGAACCCAGCTTGCAAGCGTTGCTCGTCCGCCTCGACGGCCGCAAGGTCGAGCTGCTGTCGGGCCCGCGGACCCTGCAGACCAAGGCGGCGGCTGTACGGATGCTGCACATGGGCTGGCGCGACCGGGTGCTCTCGGCCATCGCCAATCCCAACATCGCCTACCTGCTGCTCATGCTGGGGAGCGCGGGATTGATGATGGAGCTGTGGAATCCCGGCGCCATCCTGCCGGGCGTCGTCGGCGCCATCTCGATACTGCTGGCTTTCTTCGCCCTCCAGGTGCTGCCGGTCAACTCGGTGGGGCTGCTGCTCCTGCTGCTCGGCATCATCCTGCTGCTGCTGGAGGTGAAGGTCACCAGCTATGGCGCCCTCACCATCGGAGGCATCGTGGCACTCACCCTCGGCTCCATCTTCCTGTTCGAGTCGAAGGAAACCCTCGTCCGCGTCTCCTGGACGGTGATCGTGCCCACGGTGATCGCGGTCACGTTCTTCTTCCTCTTCGTCGTCGGCAAGGGTCTCCTGGCACAGAAGCACAGGCCCGTCACCGGCAGCCATGGCATGCTCGGTCGGATCGGGAGGGCCGACTCGGCGCTCGCGCCCGAAGGGCGCGTGTTCGTCCGCGGCGAGTACTGGAATGCTCGCGCCGAGGCGCCGGTGTCCGCCGGCGCCGCCGTCGAGGTGGTGGGAGTGGAAGGACTGCGACTCGTGGTGCGGCCGCGCTGACCGGCGCGGACGCCCTGGGCTCCAAGGATCGGAGGCGACGCGATGCAGCAATTGCCCTTTGGAATCATCGTCTTCTTCGTGGTCATGGTGCTCGGCAGCGCCATCCGTGTGCTGCGCGAGTACGAGCGCGCCGTCGTCTTCCGCCTCGGGCGCTATGTCGGCCTGCGGGGTCCCGGGCTCTTCCTGCTCATCCCGATCATCGACCGCATGGTGAAGGTGAGTTTGCGCACGGTGGTGCTCGACGTGCCCCCCCAGGATGTCATCACCAAGGACAACGTCTCGGTGAAGGTGAACGCGGTGGTCTACTTCCGGGTCTTCGAACCGGACAAAGCCATCCTGGAAGTGGAGAACTTCTTGTACGCCACTTCGCAAATCGCCCAGACCACGCTGCGGAGCATTGTCGGCTCCGCCGAAATGGACGACCTGCTCGCCGAACGGGACAAGATCAACCGGGCCCTCCAAGAGGTCATCGACCACCAGACCGACCCGTGGGGCATCAAGGTCACCTCCGTCGAGGTGAAGGACGTGGACTTGCCGCCGGAGATGAAACGCGCCATGGCGCGGCAGGCCGAGGCGGAGCGCGAGCGCCGCGCCAAGGTCATCAACGCCGAGGGCGAGTTCCAGGCGGCGCAGCGCCTGGCCGACGCGGCCGGCATCATCGGCGACCATCCGATGGCGCTGCAGCTTCGTTTCCTGCAGACGCTCACTGAGGTGGCCACGGAGCGCAACTCGACCACCATCTTCCCCGTGCCCATCGATATGATCATGCCCTTCGTCAAGGCGGCAGAGAAGCGAGCGTAGGGGGCCCAAGCTTCGCTCTGCAGGACCAAGAAGGTAAGCTGCAGCGGCGGTCGGGAATGCTTTATGCAGCCTCGGAGATGGCCCGGCGCGGCGGTGGAACCTGGCTTCATCCCAAGGCTTGCGCTCGGGTACAATGGTGGGTACCACGGACGCGGGCGGCAGGCGGCCCGCGACCGCCGGTAGGATCACCCGCCCGTTCGAGCGAGACGCCCAGGCAAGGCGAGGTTCGGATGAACCCGATTGCGGCACCGGAGACGATCCGGACGCAGATGACGGTGAACGGCGCCGCCGTGGACGTGGAGACGCGCCGGTCGCGCACGCTCCTCGACGTGCTGCGGCTCGACCTCGGCCTCACGGGCGCCAAGAACGGCTGCGACATCGGCATCTGCGGCACCTGCACGGTGCTGGTGGACGACGTGCCCAAGAAGGCCTGCGTCGAGATGATGGAAAACATGCAGGGCCGGAGCATCGTCACCATCGAGGGCCTGGGTTCTCCCGAGGCGCTCCTCCCCATCCAGCAGGCCTTCGTGGACAACACGGCCTCCCAGTGCGGCATGTGCACCACGGGGTTCATCGTCGCCTGTCATTCGTACCTGCAGAAGAACCCGCAGCCCACCGACCGCGACCGAATTCGCACCTTCTTGCGCAAGAGCTTCTGCCGCTGCACCGGCTACGAGCAGATGGTGGACGCGGTCCAGGAAGCCGCCGGTCTCACCACGGCGCGGGCGGAGTTCGCCAAGCGTTGCAGCGTCATCGGCGCCGAGACGGCGGCACCGCGCCCGGTGGTCGGGCAGTTCGTGCCCCTCGTGGGCGCCGTCGACAAGGTGACGGGGCGAGCCCGCTACGCCGACGACTACGCCATCGAGGCGGGCACGTTGCACCTGGCGGCAGTGCGGAGCCCGCACGCCCACGCCATGCTCGAAGCGCTCGACCCGCGGCCCGCGCTCGGCATGGAGGGCGTGCACCACGTATGGACCGCCGCCGACATCCAAGGCGGCGACAACTACGTGGGCTTGATCAACCGCGACCAGCGCTTGCTCGTCCCAGTCGGCGAGACCGTGAAGGCCGTCGGCGACGCCGTGGCTCTGGTGGCGGCCGACACGCAGGAACGGGCCCGGGAAGCGGCGGCGGCGGTGCGCGTCACTTACCGCGTCCTCCCCGGCGTCTTCGATGCGTTCTCGGCCTACGCCCCCGAAGCTCCGGTGGTGCATCCCGAGATTCCCGCCGCTGTCGATGCGCGGCGCCCGAATCTGATCCACCACCAGCACATTCACAAGGGCGACGGCATCCACTCGCAGGCCGACATCGAGCAGGTGTTCACCACCGCCGCCGAGCGCGGCTGGCGCGTGGTGGAAGGCGACTTCGGTGCCAACTTTCAGGACCACGCGCCGCTCGAGCCCGAGGTGGCCCTCGCCCGGTGGGACGAGAAAGAGGAAAAGGTCATCGTGCTGGCCCCGGTGCAGCACGTGTTCTTCGCCCGGCGCAACATTAGAGAGGCGCTGGGCCTCGAGAACCGCAACGTGCGCGTCATCGGCACCACCGTCGGCGGCGCCTACGGCAAGCGCGAGGATCCCTACGCCTATCCGTACGTCGCCATGGCCACGGCGTTGACGCGGAAACCGACGCGCATGCTGTGGACGCGGGAAGAAACGCTGCAATACACCCAGAAGCGGCACGCCGTCGATGCCCACTACCGCGCCGCGGTGGACGCCGAGGGGCGCATCCAGGTCTTCCAGGCTCGCATCTTCCTCGACGGCGGCGCCTACCGCAGCTGGACGAAGGAGATCACCACCAAGTCCGCCGTCATGTGCAGCGGTCCGTACACGATCCCGCGGGTGTGGATCGATACGTATGGCCTGTACACGAACAATCCACTCTGCGGTGCCGCCCGCGGTTTCGGTACGGCGAACACCATCTTCGCCACCGAGACCTTCTGGGACTTGGTGTGCGACACCTGCGGTCTCGACAAGGTGGAGTTCCGCCGGCTGAACTCGCTGCGCAAGGGCACCACGACCTCGACGCGGCACCTGTTCGAGAAGGGTGTGCGCAATCTGGAGGCGCTGGAAGCAGCGGTGCGGGCTTACGACTGGGGGCGCTCGCGCCGGCGGCGCGAAGGCGACTGGGTCTACGGCACGGGCATCGCGTCTATCTGGTACGGCAACGGCTTCGGGCGCGGCATCCGCGACGAGGGCCATCCCATCCTGGAAGTGTCCCGCGACGGCAAGCTGCACGTCTGGGCTTCCTCGGTGGACTACGGTCAGGGATCCAACACCGTGTTCACCCAGGTCGCTGCCGATGTCCTCGGCCTGCGGCCGGAGCAAGTCGTCGTGCACAGCGCCGACACCGATCGCACCCCGAACTGCGGTTCCACCGTGGCGAGCCGGGTCACCGTCGTGGTCGGCAAGGCGGTGGATTTGACCGCGCGGGCGCTGCGGGAGGATCTGCTGGCGGCAGCGGCGCCGAAGCTCGGCGCCGCCGCGGCGGAGCTGGAGGCAGAAGGCGGCGTGATCTGGGTGCGCCAGGAACCCGAGCGCCGCATCACCTTCGCCGCCCTGGCCACGGGCCTGAGCGAACCGCTGGTGCGCCAGGTGGCGAAGTTGAACCAGCAGTTCACCTCGCCCATGGATCCCGCGACCGGCGAGGGCAAGGCCTACTGGCCTTACTCCTTCGCCACCCACATCGTCACCGCCGGCGTGCACTTGAAGACCGGACAGGTAAAGCTGGTGGAATACGTGGCGGCCCACGACGTGGGCAAGGTGATCAACCCGCAGTCCTGCCGCGGTCAGGTGATCGGCGGCGCCGCCATGGGGGTGGGGTACGCGCTCACCGAAGATCTGCACCTCGAGGAAGGCCGCGTGGTGAGCGACAACTTCGACGACTACGAGCTGCCACGGGCCACGGATCTCCCGGACATGCAGGTCATCCTGGTGGAAGATCCAGAGCTGGACGGCGATCCCGCCTTCGGCCCGAACGGCGCCAAGGGCATCGGCGAACCGCCGACCATCGCGCCGGCTCCGGCCATCGTGGCGGCGATCAACGACGCCCTGCGCGATTGCGGTATTCGCTTCGACCGCATTCCCGTCACCCGCGCTCGCCTGCGCGCCGCTTTCGCGGCAGCCGGATTGCTCCCACGCAAGTCATGAGCGGCCGCCGCGCCGCTCGCGCCCCCATCCTCCAGCACCTCGTGGCGATCGCGTTTTCCGGCGCCGTGATCTCGGGCTGCGGCGGGGGCCGCGAGTCCGAATCCCCGGCAGACTGGAAAGCGTGCCGCCAGGCCGATCCCATCGCCGCTTACGACGGCGCCTCCCTCCTCGCGGACGGCGAGGAGGTGTGGATCGCGAGCGTCGACTCACCGGCCGCGGCGGTGCCGCGCCTCTCGCTGCGCCACGGCGCCTCGGGAGCAGACCTGCTCGCGCTGCCTGCCGTCGCCACGTTGGTGGGAACGAGCCCGTCGCTCGTGCGTCTCGACGCCGGCGAGCTCGGCCTCCTGTACCGCTCCGCCGGGCGGGATGGCTGCCGTTTGCTGTTCCGCCGTTTCGAGATCCGCACCGCAGCCTGGAAACGGCCGAGCCTCGTGGGGGTGAGCGGCGCGGCGGCGCCCGTCGCCGCCAACGGCCGGCTGTTGCGCACGGACTCCGGCCTCCTCTTCCCCGCCGTCGAGTTCGCCCAGCCGGGCGTGCCATCCACCGCCACGGTGGTTCTCTACGCTTCCACCGACGGTGGGGCCCACTGGACGCGACGCCCGGTGTCGCTCGGCCGCGCCGCGCTGGCGCCGGCGCTCGCTGCCGCACCCGATGGCTCCCTAGTTCTCGTGGTCAACAGCCTCGGCCTCTTGCACCGCACCGTGTCGACGGATGGTGGCGCGAGCTGGAGCCCCCTCGAAAAGCTCGGGATCCCGGCGCAGGAAAGCCCCCACGCGCTCTACCGTGCGGCCGACGGGACGGACCTCCTGCTGGCGTGGACGGAATCGCAGCCACACAAGCGCGAGGTGGCGCCGAGCATCCGGGCGCTGCGCTGGTCTCTCTCCGCCGACGCGGGACGGAGCTGGACGCCGCCGCGCACGTTCGCCGCGCGCCCGGGCTGGGTGCCGCGGGCGCCGTCGCTCGCGGCCGGTGCGGGCTCTCTCCACGTGGCGCTGGAACCGTCGCAAGGCGAGCAACGCCAGACCGTCCTGCTGACGTTACCCCTCGCAGCGCTGCGCGGGGAAGACGATGCGGTCGACAGGCGCCGCTTGCGCGACAACCTGCGAACGCTGGTGGCGCACACGCTGCAGCGCAGCGAGCGCGCTCCTTTTCTCTTCGTCGAGTGCTACTTCATGCGCAGCCTGGTGGCGGCACACACGGCCCTCGCTCCCTTCGTGCCGGAGCATGAGGACTGGCTGGACACGAGCCGCGGTGTCGCACTGGCCAAGGAGTACGCCGATCAGCTGGTGCAAACCCAGCAGACTTCCGGCACCTGGTCCATCGGTTACAAGAGTCGCTTCGTCGCCGACATGGCGGTGTGTATCGAGCTCTTCCGTGATCTCGCCCCGCACGTGGATGCAGAACGACGCCAGCGCTACACGACGGCGGCGACGCGGTTCCTCCAGGCCCTGGAGCACGATGCTCTGTTGCTCCCGAACGGCGCCGTCGGTGTCGGCCGGAGCGGCGGCATGCCGTTCGATCGCTCGCCGTATGTCGTGGCCACCGCCCTCGCCGGCGCCGCGGCTCGCGCCTGGCTCTTCGAGCAGACCGGCGAGGAAGCGTGGCGGCGCAGCAGCCTGGCCTCGCTCCGCTGGCTCGTGGCGCAGATCCGCCCCGACGGCAGCGTGCCCGGCCTCGCCAAAGAAGAGGCGCTGATCGCGGCGGCATACATGGGCGAAGGAGTGCTGCCGGCGATGGCTCTCCTCGATGCGAGCGAGGCCGGTGCGTTCGATGCCGCCCTGCGCCGGCACGTGGAGTGGATCCTGCGCCAGCAGCACCCCGATGGCACCTGGGGAGAGCCTGGTACCGGCGTGCCCCAGCGCGCCCCTCTGCTGGTGAACTTCCTGCTCTGGGTGGAGGAACGGAATCTGGCCGGCGCCGGGGTGCGCCAAGCCTTGGTGGAGGCCGGCAGGGCCCTCGACTTCGATGCCTGGCGAGCCGCCGCCGTGTTCGCTCCCGGAGAGGACGCGGAGATCTACCGCGCTCTCGCCGGCGTCCCTTTGGCAGCGCTGGTACAGGAGAAACCGGTCTTCTGATCGGGAGAAGCGGCGGGCGAACTATCTGGCCAAGACTCCCGGAGTCCCCGACAGCCCGTGGTTCCCGGGTTGTCAAATCCAACACACGTGGAAGCCCGGAAACCACGACTGCAGCTGGGAGTCTGGCCAGACAGTCACAGAAGGTTCGAGCCGTCGCGGGTTCCGGGGCTATTATAGCAACCGCGCCGCCAGCGGTCCACCGCAGCGTCGCAAGATGCGCGCACTGAGAGCGTTGCCTCATTTCGTCCGAGGAGTGCGGCGATGAAGATCCTCGTCCTCGGCGCCGGCAAGCAAGGCCGTGCCGCCGCCTACGACCTGTTGCGCAATCCCGAGGTCGAGGAAATCGGCATCGCCGATGCAGACGCCGAAGCCCTCGAATCGACGCGCGCCTTTCTCGGCGACCGGCGCGTGAGCCCGCAGCAGGTGGACGCCCTCGAAGCGGAGACGCTGGTCGAAACGCTGCAGCCCTTCGACGCTTGCCTCAACGCCGCGAGCGCCGTCCACGGTCTCGACATCACCCGCGCCGCCATCGCCGCACACACCCATCTCTGCGACCTCGGTGGCAGCAGCGAGGTCCTGTCGCGGCAACTCGAGCTGGACACCTTGGCCTTCGAGCGCGGCGTCACCGTCGTGCCAGGCTGCGGCCTGGCCCCCGGACTCGCGACACTGCTGGCGGCGCACGGCATCCGCAGGCTCGATGAAACCCAGTCCGTGCACATCCGGGTCGGGGAGCTGCCGCGCCGCCCCGTGGGGCCGTTGCAGTTCGGTCTGGCCTTCCCGGTGGAGACGTTGCTCGAGCGCTACAGCGAGCGGGCGGTGCTGATTCGCGACGGCGTGCGCCTTTCCGTCGAACCGCTGACGGAGGTGGAAGAGATCGAGTTCCCCGAGCCCTACGGGACGCTGGAAGCCTTCAACACCGCCGGCGGCCTTTCGACCTTGCCCAGCACCTTCGCCGGCAAGGTGCGCCACATGGACTTCAAATCCGTCCGTTATCCGGGTCACTGCGCGCTGGTGCGCCCGCTCTTCGTGCTCGGCTTCCTGCGCCAGGAGATGGAAACGATCGGCGACCTGGAAGTGCGACCCCGCGAGGTGACGGCGCGGCTGCTGGAAAAAATGCTGCCCGCGGACGGGGAGGATGCGGTGCTGCTGCGGGTCACCGTGGTGGGGTCCAAGTACGGCGGCAGGCGACGGCTGGAGTACGAGCTGATCGACATCGCCGATACGGAGGCCGGGCTCTCCGCCACGATGCGCTGCACCGCTTTCACCGCCAGCGCCGTGGTGCAACACCTCGCCGCGGGGAAGATCGGCCGCCACGGGGTGATCCCGCCGGAGCGCTGTTTGCCCGAGGACGAGATGATCGAGCAGCTGCGCCGGCGCGGCTTGGACATCGTGCAGCGCCAGTCCTAGGTGCCGGCGTCGCCTTCAGCCTTCCGCTCCAGATCCAACGCCACGGAATTGATGCAGAAGCGCTTGCCCGTGGGGCGCGGGCCGTCCTCGAAGACGTGGCCCAGGTGCGCATCGCAGCGAGCGCAGCGCACCTCGACGCGACGCATGCCGTGGCTGCGGTCCTCGTGCAGCGTCACCTTCTGCGGCTCGAGGGCGGCGGTGAAGCTCGGCCAGCCGCTGCCGGAGTCGAACTTGGTTTCCGAGCCGAAGAGCTCCGCGCCGCAGCAGACGCAGTGGTAGGTGCCGTCGTCCTTGGCATGGACGTACTCGCCGGAGAAGGGCGGCTCCGTTCCGGCCTCGCGGGTGACATGGAACTGCAGCGGCGTCAGCCGGCGGCGCCACTCTTCCTCGTCGCGCTGCGTTGGGTCGGACATGCCTCCACCTTCCTCCCCTCGGTGTGGTCAGGGCGCAGAAGGGAGAGCGCTTCGAGGCGCGACGAAGCGCCACAACGTCTTCCCACCACTGGAGCTCCCGAAGCTAGGCGAGGCCGAGTCCTGGCGCAAGCCCGGCGCTGCGAAAGGCGAGAGGCGCCGGACACCGCGTTTGCGCCACTTGCCACACCAGCCTCCGCGGCGTACCCGGATGTTCCTGCGGCGCCCCGCTCTCGGGCTGGAAGGTGCCGACCCAGAAGGCGTTGCGGCTCTGGTACACTTGTAACGAATTTTGCTTCGCCCGACGTCCTGGAGGTCGCATGCGCTCCCCCCTCCTGGTTCTCGCGGTCGTCGCTCTGCTCGGCGGCGCCGTCTCCGTCGCCCGCGGCGCCGACCAGGCCACCCCTGGCGGCGGGCCCGAGTGGCTCGCAGGCCTCACCCTGGTGGTTCTCGACAGCGACGACGTGGGCTCACTGCACGCGGCGCATGCCTTGATCCGCTCCCAGGGTGGGACGATCGCGCTCTTGTCGCCGCCTTCTCTCCTCATCGGCTGGATTCCACCGGAGAAAAACGCGGCACTCCTGGGAAGGGCGCACATTCGTGCCATCCATCGGCGTCCCGTTTCCAGCTCCGGCTTGGGAATCGAGGACGCTTCCTCGCAGCGCATGGTGGAGTTCTTCAACGCCGCCGTGCGCGGCGACCTCCGCCGGCCGGCGGAGCTGCAGAAACCTGGCGCTTGGCCCCAGGGGACGAGCGACGCGCTCCCGCCGGAACCCTTGGAACCCTGGGCCTATCTGCAGAACCTGCAGGCGAACGGCCTCGACCCCGGCCAGCTCGCTGCACGTGGCCTGCTGGTGGGCAAGGCCGGTCCGGACGCCAGCATCGAGGGCAACAGCGACCGGATGACCGGCACGGTGACGGTGACCATCCTCTTCGTGGAGAGCGACGGCACCGGCGCGGACCCGAACCAGTACACCTGGACGCCGGCGGACGTGCAGAACTACGTGAACGGCGTCAACGTCGGCCTCGCCTGGTGGAGCGCCCAGGCGCAGCAGAACAACAACTGCTGGGTGGCCTTCTTCGTGCGCTGGGTGGAACCGACGGACGCACGCTGCCGGCAGTGGCGCGAGATGGTGCTGCACCCTTCCGGCGACGTGGCCGCCATGGCCAGCGACGTCATGGCCAAATTCGGCTACAACTCCGGGACCCACACGACCCGTGTCACCGCCTTCAACACCGCCCAGCGAGCCACCTACGGCACCAACTGGGCTTACACCTCCTTCGTGGCCTACAACCCCGAGCCGGCGGCGGGGCAGCTCACCGATGGGCGTTCGGCCTTCGCCTACCTGCTGGGTCCATACAGCTTCCTGCTCTTCCGCAGTTACGGCTGGCGCCCGGACGAGGTTTTCACCCATGAATCGGGACACATCTTCGGGGCCTGCGACGAGTACGCCAGCGGCTGCACCTGCGGCACCCTCTGCATCGACCAGCCCAACGGCAACTGCGAGGCCTGCGGCGGCGGCGTCTCCTGCATGATGCGCGCGAACACCTTCACCCTGTGCACCTACACCGATGACCAAGTGGGCTGGCAAGACGCGGTGCCCTGCGCGCCGCCGCCGCTCACGCCGCCCACGGCCACGGCGGTCCTGCCGGCCTTCGCCTATCAGGGCACGACACTGCAGGTGACCATCGCCGGCAACAACCTCCTCTACGGCGCCTTCGCCGAGTTCGGCGACGGCGTCGCGCTGGTGAGCTCCAGCGTCGTGGGCGACGACTCCCTGAAGCTGAACCTGCAGATCGGCAACGATGCGACTCCGGGCTTGCGCAACGTGGTGGTGAAGAACCGGGACCTGCAATCGAGCATGCTGGTGAACGCCTTCCAGATCCGCACCACGACGCGGCACTACTACGCCTCCTCCGGCAGCAACGTCTTCCCTTACCACACACCGGCGACGGCGGCCACGACGCTCGGCGCCGCGATCGACGCCGCGGCGCCGGGAGACACCGTGCTCCTCCGCAGCGGCACGCTGCCCTTCGGCTCCCTCGTCCTCAACAAGGGTGTGCTCCTCTCCGGCGCCTGGAACACCGGCTTCACCGCCCGCAACCTGGCGACAGGTAAAACCGTCATCGATCTCACCGGGAACGTCTATATCGCCGTGACCGGCAGCGGCACCGGTGGCCTCGACGGCTTCGAGCTCCGCAACGGCAGCGGCGGGGCGTGGAACACCCCGGTGAGCGGTCACTACGGCGGGGCCGTGAGCATCGTCAGCTCGACCGGTCTGGTGGCGAACTGTGACATCCACTCCAACCACGCCACGACCTTCGCCGATTTCGGCGGCGGCGGCGGCCTTTTCGCCAGCAACAGCACGGTGACCCTCACGGGCAACACCATCCACGACAACACCGCCACTCGTGGTGGCGGGATCTATCTCTATGGCTCGTCCGGCACGGTGACGGGCAACACGATCAACGCCAACGTGGTGAGCGCCGGCCCGCAGACGGCGCGGGGCGCCGGCATCGTGCTCGACACCTGCAGCAATCTGACCTTGGGGAACAACGTCATCGACGGCAACACCGGTGCCGAGAGCGGCGGCGGGCTCTATGTGATCAACTCCTCCACGGTGTCCGTCCAAGGCGGCTCGATCGCGCACCACACGGTGACGAGCAGCGGTGGTGGCGTGCGACTGGAGGCGTCGCAGGTCGACTTTCAGGACGTCCGTCTGGCGCACAACGCCTCCAGTTTTTCGGAGGGCGCCCTCGCTGCCGTGAACAGCAGCGCCTTGCTCCTGGATGGTTGCGAGGTCTTGTGGAACAGCTCGGCCTTCCTCTACGCCGGCGTGCACGCCACCGGGCCCACCGCGCACGTGCGCCACTCGCTCTTCGTGGGCAACTCCTCCCTCGTCGGCGGTGCCGGATTGATGCTGGAGAACGTGACGAGTGGCGCGGTGACGGGCAACACCTTCGACCGCAACAGCGCCGGCAACGGCGCCGGCAGCCTGGGGCTGAATGCCGCGGCGATCCCGGTGAGCAACAACATCGTCGTCAACACCACCGGCACCGGGGTCGGATGCACGGGTGCGCAGCCCACCTTGCTCGCCTACAACTTGGCCTGGAACAACAGCACGGCGAACTACAGCGGTTGCAGTCCCGGCGCCGGCTCCATCGGCGGCGATCCGCGCTTCGCCGACACCACCCTGGTGAACTACCGCCTGCAGGTGCATTCCCCCGCCATCGATGCCGGTCGGACCGACGCGGGCTTCGAGGATCCCGACGGCTCCCGCGGTGATCTGGGGCGTTACGGCTCCCACGCCTTCGTCATGGCACAGCCCTCGTATCCCAAGAACCTGACGGCCCAGACGCAGGGCGGCCATATCGTCCTGCGCTGGAGGCGCAACCCCGAAGCGGACGTCGCCTTCTATGCGGTGTACTGCGACAGCAGCAGCGGCTTCGCGCCCTCGGCGGCGAACTTCGTCACCTCGGTCGCCAGTCCGGACACGACGGTGGATCTGGGACCGCCGGGGACCTGCGACAACTACACCGTGTCCGCCGTCGACACGGACGGCTACGCCAGCGGCTACGCCGCCAAGGCTCAGCTGTCGCCACCGACGGATTCTCCCCTCCCGGTCGCCTGGCGCTTCCGCCTGCAACCGAGCGTGCCGAATCCTTTCAACCCGACGACGACGATCCGCTTCGAGCTGGAACACGTCGCTCCGGTGCGCCTCGAGATCTTCGACTTGACCGGGCGCCTGGTGCGGACGCTGCTCCAGGGCACCCAGGGGGCCGGGGCGCACGGCATCCTCTGGGACGGCAGGGACGGGCGCGGCGAGCGCGTGCCTTCGGGCGTCTACCTGCTGCGCCTGCAGTCGGAAGGCCGAGCCCTGTCGCAAAAACTCGCGGTCCTCAAGTAGCGGCGTCGCCCGACCGCGCCCAGCCTGCTCCTCCTGCGCACTTCAGGGTGCTTGCGAGCCTCGGGGGCGGCATGTAACCTGCTACGCTCGCACGGGCCGGAGTTCCCCTGTCGGGGGCCCGGCATCCCGCTCGGTTCGTCACCGTTTTCGCCCGAGGAGTCGTCCGTGAGCATTCAGGCCACCCAGCTCAAGGTGGGCATGGTCATCATGCACAATGCCAAGCCGCACCGGGTCACCAACGTCCTGCACGTCACCCCCGGCAACTGGCGCGGCATGGTCCAGACCCGTCTGGTCAACATCGAAAGCGGCACCAACACGGAGCACCGCTTCCGTTCGGAGGATCGAATCGACCAGGCCAGCCTGGAGCGCCACTCGCTGCAGTTCAGCTACGGGGCGGGCGACGACTATCACTTCATGAACACGGAGACGTACGAGATGACCTCGCTGCACTCGGACGTGCTCGGCGACGCCACGCATTACCTGGTGGAGGGCACCGTCATCGAGGCCCTCTTCTTCGACGGCCGCGTGGTGGGCGTCGATGTGCCGATGTTCGTCGAGCTCAAGGTGACGGCGACGCCGCCGCACATGCGCGGCGCCACGGCCTCCGCCTCCCCCAAGCCGGCGACGCTGGAGACCGGGCTCGAGATCAGGGTGCCTGCCTACATCAACGTGGGCGACAAGGTGAAGATCGACACCCGCACCGACGAGTTCATCGAGCGCTCCTGAGAAAGTGACGAGTACGGGCGCTTTCCTCTCAGCCTTCGATCCCGAGGGTGAGGCTCCGTCCAGCAGGCGCTACGGTCACATGGCGGCGATCACGGCGTCGCCGAACTCGCTGCACTTGATCTCCGTGGCCCCCTCCATGAGGCGCGCGAAGTCGTAAGTCACCTTGCGCTTGCCGATGGCGCCGTCCATGCCGCGGAGGACGAGATCCGCCGCCTCGGTCCAGCCCATGTAGCGCAGCATCATCTCCCCGGACAGGATCACCGAACCCGGGTTCACCTTGTCCAAGTTGGCGTACTTCGGTGCCGTGCCGTGGGTGGCCTCGAAGACGGCGTGTCCGGTGGCGTAGTTGATGTTTCCCCCAGGGGCAATGCCGATGCCCCCTACCTGCGCCGCCAGCGCATCCGACAGGTAATCGCCGTTCAGATTGAGCGTGGCGATGACGTCGAACTCCTTCGGCCGGGTCAGCACCTGCTGCAGGGTGATGTCGGCGATGGCGTCCTTCACCAGGATGCGTCCCGCGGCCAGCGCTTCCGCCTGCTCGCGGTTCGCCGCCTCTTCGTTCTTCGCCTTGCGGGTGCGCTCCCATTGTTCCCAGGTGTAGGTCTTGTCACCGAACTCGCGCTCCGCCAGCGCGTAGCCCCAGTTGCGGAAGCCGCCCTCGGTGAACTTCATGATGTTGCCCTTGTGCACCAGGGTCAGGCTCTTGCGCCGGTTGCGAACGGCGTAGTCCAGAGCGGCGCGCACCAGGCGCTCGGTGCCCTCGACCGACACCGGCTTGACGCCCAGGGCGGTGCTGCCCGGAAAGCGCACCTTCCGCGCCATCTCGGGGAAGTTCTCCTGCAAGAAACCCAGCAGCTTCCGTGCTTCGGGAGAACCGCTGGCGAACTCGATGCCGGCGTAGATGTCCTCGGTGTTCTCCCGGAAGATCACCATGTCGACGAGCTCGGGATGGCGCACCGGCGACGGCACGCCTTGGAACCAGCGCACCGGGCGCAGGCAGACGTAGAGATCCAGAAGCTGGCGCAGCGCCACGTTGAGCGAGCGGATGCCACCGCCGATGGGAGTAGTGAGCGGCCCCTTGATCCCCACCAGGTAGTCGCGGAAAGCCGCCACGGTCTCGTCGGGTAACCAGCTGCTCTGGTAGTCGTAAGCCTTCTGCCCCGCCAGCACCTCCATCCAGTGGATGCGCCGCTTGCCGCCGTAGGCCTTGGCCACGGCGGCGTCGAAGACACGCACCGAGGCGCGCCAGATGTCCGGACCCGTGCCATCGCCTTCGATGAAGGGGAGGATCGGCTGCTCCGGTACCTGCAGAACTCCGTCGTGCATGCTGATCGAGAGGCCCCCCGCCGGGGGCACGGCGAACTTCTGCGCCATCGACTCGCTCCTTCCGGACTCGGTCCTGGTGGGAATCGCTGGATCCGGGGCTCCGAATCCGGCGACAGGATAGCACGGTGACTGCGCGATGCACAGTCGCGCCGGCATGGCCGCACGCGGCCGCATGCTGGGTGCAGCAACCACCGAGGACCGCAGGCGCTGCCTCAACCTGCAGGGCCCGCAGCCCGCAGCCGGCGCTCCTGGACGTAGGGAAAGAGGTCGAGAATCAGACCCTGCCGGTGCGCTGACTGCATGCGGTCCCAGAAGGGCACGGCGAGGAGCTCGCCGTGCTGCGCCACGAAGGCGTCGCGGAGCGCGCCCCGGAGCTCCAGGAAACTGCCGAACTCCTCGGGAAAGACATCGCGGTCGCTGGCGTAGAACCACGGCTCGCCGGCCCATTCCTCTTCCTCGCCCGGGGGCGAGGGCAGGTGGCGGATGTTGCAGTCCGTGAGCAAGCAGAGCTCGTCGTAATCGTAGAAGACGATGCGCCGCTGCCGGGTGACGCCGAAGTTCTTGAGCAACAGGTCGCCGGGAAAGATGTTCGTCGCCGCCAGATCGCGGAGCGCCTCGCCGTAGTCGAGCACCGCTTCCACCGCGTCGGCCGGCGGCGCTCCGCGCAGGTAGAGATCGAGGGGCGTCACCCGGCGCTCGGTGTACAGGTGATGGATGACGACTCGATCCCCGTCCACCTCCACCGTGTCCCGGGCCTGGGTGCGCAGCTCCTCCAGGAGGTCCGGGGCGAAACGACGGCTCTCGAACTGCAGGTGCTCGAACTCCTGGGCGCCCACCAGGCGCCCGGCGCGATCGTGATGGAACACGAGGTGGTACTTCTCCATCACTTGCCGGCGCGTCGTCGTCTTCGGCGGCAGGAAGCGGTCGCGGATGACCTTGAAGACCACGTCGAAGTCGGGCATGGCGAAGACGAGCATCACCATGCCCCGCGCCCCGGGGGCGAAGTCGAAGCGTGCCTCGGAGCGCCCGAGATGCTGCTGCAGGGCGGTGAAGAGCACGGTCTTGCCGTGCTTGCTATAGCCAATGGAGCTGTAGAGCTCGTCCACCGGCTTGAGAGGCATGAGCTCGCGCAGGAAGAGCACCAGCACTCTCGGGCACTCGGTGTCCACCAGGAAGTAGGAGTGGGTGAAGCTGAAGACGATGCTCACCTCCTGCTCCGCGAGCAGCACCGCGTCCACGCTGACCTGGCCGTTCGTGTTGAGCAGAGCCAGCACCAGCGGCAGGTCACCCGTCGGGCTCCGCAAGCGACCCACGAGGTAAGCGCCTTTGTTGCGATAGAACACCGGCTTCGCCAGCTCGATGGCATCGACGCCGACGCGGGGAGCGAAGGACTCGATCCGGCGCGCCACCAGCTCCGCATCCCGCGCCGCATCCTCGTAGGCGACGCCGAAGCGGTAGCGCTCCAGGATCTCGCCCACCAGGGCGGCGATGCTGCCCTGGCGCACGAAGACCTGGGTTTCGACGACGCCAGGGTTGCCGCCCGCCGCGGCAGGCTCTTCGGTGAACTCCACTTCCGAATCCACGCCCACGGTGGTGAAGAGGCGCCGGGTGACGGAGTTGAAGAAGGTGCGGGCGATTTCCGCGTCGCCGCGGCCGCCGACACGATCGGCGTACTCGCTCTTGATCGCGCGCCAGGTAGAGCGATCGAGGAACTTCGGACCCAGGCGGCGGTGCAACCCGGCGGCGGCGACGGTGACCGCGGCGCGGTAGAGGTCGAGTCGGGCCACGGCGTCGCGCCGCCCGGCCAGCGCCTCGCGCCGCTCGAAGTGGTCGCGGGCCTGCAGCGTCAACCGGCGGAAGTGCGCCGTGTGCTGCAGGAAAGCCTCCTGCACGAACTCTGCCGCCGCCGCGGACAGCGGCCGCTCCGCCTCAAACCACTGCATGCACCACCGCCCTCGCCGAGTGTCGCCGCCCGCGGCATCGAGCTGCAACCATTCCTTCGCGCGCCGGAGTCGGCAGGTCGCACGCCGACGACGACAGCGCCCCGACTGCATGCCTTACTGCGCCGCCTGTGCTACCTTGCGCGGCATGCCGGAAACCCAGGCGGCACTGCGCCTGCTCTTCGTGAGCTCGCTTCCCCGCTGGGGCGGCCGCGAGCGTTGGATCCTGCAGGCCGCCAGCGGTCTCGTGGCCCGCGGTCACGAGGTGCAGGTGGTGGCGCGTCCAGGCAGCAAGGTGCTGGCCCGTGCCGCCGAAGCCGGTCTGCGGGCCCGGCCGGTGCACACCGACCGGGCTCTGCACCCGCGGACGCTCTTCGCCATGCGCCGGCTGCTCGTGAGCTTCCGTCCCCACGCGGTCTTCGTGCAGCTCGATCGCGAGCTGGCCTCCGTCGTCGTCGGCGCCTGGGGCGGCTGGAAACCACTCCTCTTCCAGAAGCGGGGCGCGCACCGGGCGCACCTCCCGCACTTGCATCGCTCGTTCCTGGCGCGGCGCCTGACACGGACGTTGACCAGCACGGAGTACGCCCGCGCCTGGCTCGCGTCGCAGGCGGGCTTCGCTGCCGACACGGTGCGTGTCGTCCGCGACGGTGTCAGCTTGGATGTGAGCATGCCGAGCGAGGATCGAGCCGTGCTGCGGCGCCAGCTCAAGCTGCCGCGCAAGCCGAAGCTTGTCCTGCACCTGGGAATGCTCGAGCCCGGCAAGGGTCAGGAGACAACGCTGCGCGCCCTGGCGGCCTTGCGCGCTTCGCGCTCCGGGGCCGTGCCCACCGTGGCGTTCATTGGCACGGGTCCGGAGGAGGCAAGGCTCCACGATCTCTGCCACCAGCTCGGCGTGCGCCCGCACGTCGAATGGGTCGGCTTCCGTACCAACGTGAGTAGCTATCTCGCTGCCGCCGAACTCGCCATCGTGCCCACCCACGACGAGGGGCTTTCCTGGACGCTCCTCGAAGCGATGGCGCAGCGGGTTCCGCTCATCGCCACCGCCACCGAGGGCGGCAAGGAGCTGCTGCGGGACGGCGACAACGTCCTGCTCGTGCCGCCGGAGGATCCGGAGGCGCTGGCGGCCGCGATGCTGCGCCTCCTGGAACAGCCGGAGCTGGCCGCGGCTCTGGCGCGGCGCGGTTGGGAAAGCGTCTGCGACGGCTGGAACCTGGAGTCGATGCTCGACGACCTGGAGAGTCTCGTCTTTGCGCACCTGCTGCGACAGCAGGGAGGGCGGTCGCGGGCGGCCTTCTTCGTCGACCGGGACGATACCCTCATTCGCAACGTCCCTTACAACACCGACCCGAACACGGTGGACCTCGTCCCCGGCGCGGCGCGCGCCTTGCCCTGGCTGCGTGAAGCCGGGATCCCGGTGTTCGTGGTGAGCAATCAATCCGGCATCGCACAGGGGTTGCAGAGCGAGGACGAGGTGCGCGCGGTGAACGAGCGGCTGCGCACTTTGCTGCGCGCCGCGGGCGCGGAGGTGCAAGGAATGTACTACTGCCCGCACCATCCCGAGCACACCGGCCCCTGCGACTGCCGCAAGCCAGAGCCCGGCATGCTGCTCCGCGCCGCCCGGGAGCATGGCATCGATCTGGGCGCGAGCCTCATGGTGGGCAATGCGGCCAGGGATCTCGAAGCCGGACGGCGGGCAGGCACCGCTGCCGTGGGCTTCGCCGGCGCCGGCGTGGAGTCCGACCTCGACCCGACGGAGACCTCGTACTCGAGCTGGACCCGCCTGGTCCGGGACTTCTTGCAGCGAAGGTGGGCCGCTACTCGTTGAGGATGAAGACCGCTTCTTCGTAGTAGCGGATGCGCCCTTCCACCTCGAGCTGGTCGAGGAAGCGGGCGAAATGGGCGCTGCGCTCCGCCTCGCTCCCGAGCTCGGTCAAGAAGGCGAGCCCGAGATTCATGGCGAGGGCGCGGCCAGGAACCAGGTGCCGCGTGATCCCGGTGGGGATGAGGATGCGCCGCGTGGCGAGCTCCATCAGTTCGCTCTTGCTGAGCACGGGGAAGAGCACGAGCTGGTGCTCCAGGCTGTCGAAGATGGCGGGCAGGCGCGAGTACTCCGCCAGCTTGATGCGTTCGAGCGCCGTCTTGCCCTCGTAAGCCGCCACCACTTGCTCCAGGATGTGAATCCAATCGCCCACCGAGAAGCCGCTCCCGCCGAGACGCGGGAAGAAAGCCCAGCAGCGCGCCTCGGCGTCGACGAGAACGGCGAAGACGCGGCGCAGCTCGAGCAACGTCCCGACCTCCGCTTGCGTCACCTGCCGCAATTCGACGCCGGGGAGGGCGCGGTACGCCGTGGTCAGATCCAGCGGCTGCCCCTGCAGCAGCATGTGGTGCCAGCCCTTGAGTTGCACCGCCGGATCGCCGTAATCGATGACCTGCACCGGACACTGGGTGTAGCCCAGCTCTTGGAAACTGCCGACGCGATTGGCGCCATCGAGGAGGAGGTAACGCTGTCCATCGAGGGGCGCCACGATGGGCGGGTTGCGGAGCAGCTTCTCCTTGCGGATGCGCTCGAGGAGCCGCAAGGTCCGGTGGCGTTCCGGATGCTCGTGGAACTGGATGTTCCCGATGGGCACGAGCCGCAGGAGCGGCCGGTGCTGCAGGGCGGACATCGGGCCTCCTTGGGGCTCGTGGTTGGCGGGCATTGTAACCCGCACCCTGGGTGGCGTCACCGCGGATCGCAGGCAGCACGGCTCGCAGCCACAGCGGTCTGCCGCCACCTAGGGCTCCCCAGCGCGGAACTCCCGCCGCTCGGGCTGGGGCCCGTGTATGCTCCCCATCCGCGCCGGCCGGCGCTGACCGCGACTCCTTCGAGGCATCGCGCCCGGTGTGGCGTGGACGGGAGGCGAGATGCGAGCCATCCGCGTCAAGACCCATGGCGGGCCCGAAGTTCTCCAGCTCGAAGAGATCCCGGCGCCCACTCCCGCACCGGGACAGGTCCTCGTCCGCATCGAATGCGCCGGGGTCAACTTCATCGACATCTACCATCGATCCGGTGCCTACGGCGGCGAAGTTCCCTTCACGGCGGGTGTGGAGGCCGCGGGCGTGGTGACCGCCGTGGGCGACGGCGTCGCAGCCGTGCAACCGGAGCAACGGGTGGCCTACTGCATGGAGCGCGGCGCCTACGCCGAGTACGCCGTCGTCCCGGTGGCGAAGCTGGTACCGCTGCCCGCGGACATCGACGCCGCCACCGCGGCCACCGCCCTGTTGCAGGGACTGACGGCGCACTTCCTCTCCCACTCCACCTTCGCGCTCGGCCCGGAGCACACGGCGGTGGTGCATGCCGCTGCCGGGGGTGTCGGTGGACTGCTGGTGCAGATGGCGAAGCTGCGTGGCTCTCGCGTCCTCGCCACCGTGTCGAGTCCCGGGAAAGCCGCGCTCGCCATCGCCACCGGGGCCGACCGGGTGGTGCAGTACGAGCACGACGACTTCGTCGCTGCCGTGCGTGACTTCACCGGCGGGAGAGGCGCGGATGTCGTCTACGATGCGGTCGGCCGCGCCACCTTCGAGCGCAGCCTCCAGTGTCTCTGCCGTCGCGGCCTGCTGGTCTTGTACGGACAAGCGAGCGGCGCCGTGCCGCCCGTGGACCCGCAAACCCTCAACGTCATGGGTTCACTCTTCCTCACCCGACCCACCCTCGCCCATCACATGGACGAAGCGGAACGGCGCGGCCGCGTGACCGACCTCTTCGGCTGGATCCGGAGCGGCGCCCTGCAGTTGCGCCTCGACGCGCGCTTCCGCCTCGAGGCCGCCGCCGAGGCACATCGCCGGCTCGAGAGCCGGGCCTCGATGGGAAAAATCCTGCTGGAGATTTGAGCGGGGGTCGCTCAGCGCTGCGCCGCGGCGGGCTCCAGGTTCGCCGCCGGGCGCGGCCGGGCGTGGTACTTCTCGTACAAGCGCGTGTGCCGCGTGTGCAGATCGATCTCGCGACCAGCCATGAAGGCTCGCTTCACCTGGGTGCGGATCTCCAGGGGGTCGCCGTCGGTGACGATGAAGGTGGCTTCTTTCCCTGGCTCCAGCGTCCCCAGTCGATCGGAGACGCCGAGGATCTCGGCGGCGTACTGCGTCACGCCTCGCAACGCTTCTTCCTTGGGCAGGCCGTAGGCCGCTGCCATCGCCGCTTGATAGGGCAAGTTGCGGGCGTGGGCGGCGCTGAAGGCGCTGGCGCCGTAGGAGAAGCAGAAGCGCACCCCCGCCTCGTGCAGTTTCTTGGCGACGGTGAAGGGTTCGTCGTAGGGCTCCCAGCGGCGCGACGGCAGCTCGTGCGTCGGCCCGAGGATGACCGGAATGTGCCGCGCCGCGAGCTCGGGTGCCACACGCCAGACATCGCCATTCGCCAGCAGCACCAGGCGCAGCTTCTCCTCTTCGGTGAATTTGAGAGCGGCGCGGATCTGCAGGATGTCGTCCGCTGCCACCAGCACCGGGATCTTCCCGTCCAGCACGGGCCGCATGGCTTCCCAGCGCGGGTCCCGGTCGTGCACCGGAATCCCCCGGGTGCCCTCGGCGCCCACCGCCTGCACGTAAGCTCGGGCGTCGGCGAAGGCGGCGCGCAGCTCCCGCAGGCGCCCGTCGCGCTGCTCGATCTGCTCTTCCTCCGGGCGCGCGTTGGGTCCTCGCTGCACGCGCATGTCGGGCCAGTTGATCACGAGCCCCACGGGCGAAGCGATGGTCATGTCCTCCCACGTCCAGCCCGAGAGCCGGATGACCGCCGCCGTGCCGGCGATGGTGCCGCCTCGCGGCGCGATCATCGCGCTCAGGATGCCGTTCGCCATGGTGACAGGCAGGATCTCCGACTCCGGATTGATGGCCACCTCGGCGCGCACGTTGGGATTGATGTCCCCCATCTCGCTGATGTCCACCGTACCGGGAACGCTGCTCACCTCGACCAGACCGAGGACGGTGTTGGCATCGAGGAGGGCCGGGTAGACGTGCAGGCCGGCCACGTCCAGGACGGGGGCGCCGGGCGGCGCCGCCAGGCCGCGGCCGAGGGCGGTGATCGTCGTCCCCTCTACGATGAGAGTGCAGTCGGGGATCTCGGGCCCGCTCACCGGATGCACGGTGGCGCCGAGCAGAACGAGATCGGCGGCGGGAAGAGGAACCGCCGAGGCGGCGAGTAGCGCAGCCACGGAAAGACCTGAGAGGAAGGCTCTCTTCATGGTCGCACCTCCTCGGCGGCACAAGAATGGTCGTGCTCCTGGGATTCCAGGTAGGAAGGTCTCCAGTCACCCTTGCCCTTGGCTTCGTCCTTCTTCCGCGCTGCTTCGGCCTTGGTGAGCAGGGTTTCACGCTCCTGCAGCATCGCTTCCCGGGCCTGCAGATCCCGGGCGCGGTCGAAGTAGCGCCGGCCGTCGATCCAGGTCTGCTCGCAGAGCGAGTAGGTGGAGAGCGGATTGCCGTTCCAGAGGACGAAATCGGCGTCCTTCCCCACCTCGAGGGAACCGACGCGGGCGTCGACCCCAAGCTGCTTCGCCGGATTCACGGTGACGAAGCCGAGCGCGTCCGCTTCGGACGTCCCCCCGTACTTCACGGCCTTCGCCGCCTCCCAGTTCAAGCGGCGCGCCAGCTCGGAGCTGTCGGAGTTGAAGGACACCACCACGCCGCGTTCGGCCATGAGAGAGCCGTTGTAGGGGATGGCATCGTAGACCTCGAACTTGTAGGCCCACCAATCGCTGAAGGAAGAGGCACCGGAACCGGCGAGAGCCAGCTCGTCGGCCACTTTGTAGCCCTCGAGCACGTGCTGGAAGGTGGCGACGCGGAAGCCGAACTCCTCCGCTAGGCGGAGCAGCATCAGGATCTCGTCTTGCCGGTAGGAGTGGGCGTGCACCAGACGGCGGCCGCGCAGGATCTCGACGAGGGCATCGAGCTGCAGGTCGCGGCGCGGCGGCACCACGCCCTTCCGGCTCTTGTTCGCCTCGTACTCCTGCCAGGCGCGCTCGTAATCCAGCGCCGCCAGGAAACGCTCGCGGATGACCTGCTCCACCCCCATGCGCGTCTTGGGATAACGATCGGTCGCCGTCGACCAGTTGGCGCGCTTCGGATTCTCGCCCAAGGCGAACTTGATCCCCTGCGGCGCGTCGGCGAAGAGCAAGCCTTGCGGCGGCTCCCCCCAGCGCAGCTTGATGACGGCGTTCTGTCCGCCGATGGCGTTGGCCGAACCGTGGAGCTGGTTGGCGCAGGTGAGACCGCCGGCCAGCTCGCGGTAGAGGGCGATGGAACGGCTGTTGACCACGTCGGCGACGCGCACCTCCGCCGTGCAGGAGTTGGTGAACTCGTTCACGTCGCCCACGATGTCGGAGTGGCTGTGGCAGTCGATGAGGCCAGGGGTGAGGTGTTTCGCGCTCGCCTCGAGCACGACGGCATCCGCCGGAGCCTGCAGGTTCTTGCCGAGGCGCACGATCTTGCCGCCCACGGCGAGAAGGTCGGTGTTCTCCAGGATGCCTTGCGGGCTGCAGGTCCAGACGGTGGCGCCGCGGATGAGGACGGCACGCGGGGCCGGTTCAGGCAGCGGCGGCCAGGCGTTCTCGGCGGCCGTGGCGTCGACCGCCATGGAGGCCACGGCGGCGACAGCCGCAAGCGCTGCGAGCGCCAGGACGCCGACACCGACGCGAGGCGACGGGCGCCCACGAAGCGACAGGCCCATCAGAAGCCTCCTTCCTGCGACGGCTCGGGGCGCTTGGCCTCCAGCGCGTTTTCCTGTCCATCCGGCTGCTTCCAGGTACCGCGCAGCACTTTCTTCTCCGGACGCAGGCGTAAGGTCTCGCCGGCGCTCGACTGCAGCAGCAGTTCCCCCTGCTGCCAGCGGAGGGTCTGCAGCGGCACCTCGCGGCCGTCCGCATCCAGGAGCTTGCCGCGCAAGGTCCACTCGTTGCCCACGAGCTCGAGACGCCATTCCTTGACCGGCTTCTCGCCGCTGCCGGCGAGCACCCGCCAGTTCCCGGCCAGGTCCGCGAAGTCGGTGGGCTTCTCCTCCTGCACCTCGTAGCGATCGCCGTTCACCCAGACCTCGAGTACATGGGTCTTCTCGGCGAAGAGGTCGCCATCGGTGATGGTGAAGCTGGCGAGCTTGCCGCGCTCGATGCTGCCGAGCTGGTCCTCCATGCCGACGAAGCGCGCCGGGACGGTGGTACAAGCGGCCAATGCTGCCGGCTCCGGCAGACCGTTCTCGATGGCGCGAGCGACGCGGGCGCGGAAATCGCTGCGTTTCTCCAGGTCATGGGAGGTGAACGCGAAGGGGATGCCGGCAGCGTGCAGCCGCGCCGCGTTGCTGGGGGCGGCATTCCAATGCCGGAGCACGTCCAGCTCCACGTCCAGTGCCTCGTCGGCGTCGGCGAAAGCGGGTGGCGCAGGGTACTGGAGCGGCAACACCACCGGGAGTCCGGTGGCGCGCACCTGCTCGAGCTGCTGGTACTCCTCGCCGTTCCCCACCAGGACGGCGTGGAGGTCGAACTCCTGGGCGAGGGCGGCGCAGCGCAGCGTGCCGAGCACGTCGGCAGTGAGCATCCACACCGGCATGGAGCCGGAAGGAGGCAGCGCCGCCTCCAGGGCATCGATGGCGAGGTTCGTCTGCGGTCGCTCCATGCCGGCCTGGGCCGCGTCGTACTGCTTCCGCGCTTCCCGCGCCCAGCGGGCATCGAGGAAAGTCTGGCGCACCAGGGCCACGGCGCCCATGAGCGAAGCGGGATACTCGGTGCGGTTGCGTTCCTCCCAACCGCCCGTAGCGAAAGCCACGATCTGCGCCGCATCGGCGCGCAGGATCTGCTCGCGCGGCACCCCTGGCCGGAGCGCCACCACGGCGCTCTGACCGCGGAAGATTCCCTGGCTGGGGACGAGGTGGGCGGTGACGAAGCCGGCCCGGCGCAAGTCCTCTAGCGTCTTCGTGTCGAGACTGAGCTTCTCCGCCATCCGCTCTTCGGCGCGCACCTTGGGGTTCGGATGCCGCACGCCGCTCGCGTCGGTCGGAGCGGGGCGGGCGGGTTCGTCGGCGCCGCGGCGGCCGCGCGGCGGCGGGCTGTCTTTCTTGCCCGCCTCGGGATCGAAGAAGGGTTCGACGAGACCGGCGTACACCGTCCGCCCGCGCAGATCCCAGAGGCGGGCGTCGGCGGGAGGCTGGACGTCGCCCACGGCGCTGATGACACCGTCCCGAACGACCACCGTGGCTTTCGGGAGCACCTTCCCCGGGCCCGTCACGACCCGGGCCCCCACCAGGGCGTGGACGCGTGGAGTGCGATCCTCGAAGGCGGCCGCAGCAGCGCCCCAGAGCGCGAGCAGGCCGAGCGCCAGACAGGCAGCGCGCCTCGGGCCACCGAGCCGCGGCATGGTTTCACCTCGAGGGTGGAGACGGCGATCGCGCCGCCGCAGCGACGTCGGAAACGCGCGCGGAAGCGCAGCAGCCGGGGGATCGCCTTCACTCTAGCCGGGGCGGCGCCGGCGCCGCAAGACCCTTACTCGCTGGCGGTCAAGGGACGGAGCACCCGGCAAGGGTTGCCGGCGGCGACGACGCCGTCGGGGATGTCGCGGGTGACGACGCTGCCGGCGCCGATGATGGTGTTCCGGCCGATGGTCACGTTGGAGAGGATGGTGCAACTGGTGCCGATGGAGGCGCCGGCGCACACCCGGGTGGGCTGCACCGACCAGTCCGCCTCGGTCTGCAGACGGCCGCTGGCGGTGGCGCGGGGATACTTGTCGTTGATGAAGGAGACGTTGTGGCCGATGAAGACGTCGTCCTCGATGGTGACGCCTTCGCAGATGAAGGTGTGGCTCGAGATCTTGCAGTTGCGACCGATGCTCGCGTTCTTCTGGATCTCCACGAAGGAGCCGACCTTGGTGCCGTCACCGATGCTGCAACCGTAGAGGTTGACGAAGGAGAAGATCTTCACGTCCCGGCCCAGCTTCACGTCCGGCGCGATGTTCTGGAAGGTCATGCGGGCTCCCTCTGCCTCGGCTCAGGAGGTGTGCTGGCGCTCGGCATGGGACGCGACCATGAGCTGCAACCGGCGGCAGAGCACCTTCTCCAGCGTGCGCGTGTGCTCGTGATAGGCGATGGCGCCCTCCATGATCAGCTTGCGCGCCAGGTTGTACGGATGGTCCATGGCCACGCCGGTGATCCCGACCCGGAGCCAGGCGCGGCTGGCCTGGTGCTGTCCCAGCGCCACCAGCAGCGGGAAGGTGCGGGGCGAAACGAAGGCCACGATCAGCAGGGGCGAGGCGAGGGCGCGGAGCACGACCGGCCCTTCGGCGACGTCGAACTCTCGCGCTGCGGTCGCCTTCGCTTCCATGCGATAGCGGACCCGAGCGCTCTTGAGGGCGCGGGTGGTGTCGGAGTCGCTCTTTCCGGCGGGAGCAGCGGGGGCGCCACTCTCGGGCCCAGCGTCGGCCCCGGAAGCGGCGGCCAGCGGCTCGACCACGGCGATGAGGCCGGGCGCCCAGCCGGCGAGGGTGCCGCGGAGATCGTAGTGCTCGTTGGCGTCGGGGTCGTCGATGAGAATGGCCGGGGGCTTCACGCTGTCTCCACGGAAAGGCGGCGGGCCGAGTGGAATGCGGACGGGGTCGATGGTAACCACCGGCAGGCGTTCCTTCAAGCTGCCGGCTCGCTTCACGAGAAACGCAGATGGCGCCGTACGAACGCCACCGCATCCCGGGTGCGCCAGGCCACATCGCGCAGGGTGAAACCCAGCTGGCGCTGCAGCGCCACGGTGCGCGCCACCATGCCGAAGACGGCGGCGACCAGCACCGCCAGGGCGGCGCCGCTCGGCCCGTAGTGCGGGATCCAGAGCCATGCCAGCGCGATGCCGAGGATCGTGCCCATCCAGGTGATCGCGAGCAGGCTCCGCAGCCGTCCCAACCCCAACAGAAACGGACTGCCCACGCTGGCGAAGGGCAAGCAGAGCGCGCTCGCGGTGAGGATCCGGAACACCGGGATGCTGTCGGTGTAGCGCGGGCCGTAGAAGAGGGCATACACCTGCGGCGCCAGCAGGAGCAACAAGACCAGCACCGGCAGCAGAGCCAGGTGCAGGAAGCAGACGCTCTTTTCGTAGAGCACGCGCAGGTCGCGGGCACGCCCCGCGGCGTGCAGCTTCGACACCAGCGACATGAGCACCTGGCTGATCGCCTGGGCCAGCATGTTGAAGACGCGGAAGAAGAGCTTCGCCACGTGATACGAGGCCACCGCGCTGGGCTCCATGAGGGCGCCGGCGAGGAGGGCATCGGCCTGCTGGCCCACCGTGGTGCCGAGACCGGTGGCGAACGAGTAGCGCCCGAAACCGGCGAGCCGCGCCACCTGGGCGCGGCCGGGCCGCGCGGCGAGGGCACGCCAGGCGCAGACGACAGACAGGAGCGAGCCGGCGCTGGCGGCGGCGGCCTGGGTCCACTGGATCATGGTCGCCGTCCGCGCCACGCCGGACCAGCGCCAGAACCCGAGAGCGCCGAGGGCCACGGCGTAGTAGGCCGCATCGAGCCAGAACAGCCGCTGCAGGCGCCTCTCCCCTTCCAGCGTCGCGCTCACCGCGTCCCGGGCGCTGCCGACGGCGAGGAGCACCGCGCTCGGCAGCAGCACCGCGGCCAGAGCCGGTTTGGCGAAGAGCCCCGCCCAGAGTTCACGCCCGGCGACGAGACCGAGCGCCACGCCAGCGCTGGCCAGGACGTAGAGCGACGCCCCGGTGGCGGCGACGCGCACCGGTTCGGTGCCCTCGGCCACCACCTTGGTCAGGGGCACGAGAAAGAGGAAGCGCAGCAGCTGCGAAGCGGTGAGGAGGAGAGTGCTGGCGATCGCCTGCAAGCCGAGCTCGCCGGCCGGCAGCACGCGCACCACGAGGAGCATGAAGCCAACGCCGAAGACGAGCGGCAAGCTCTTGTCGAGCACGGCCCAGGACACCTGCCGCCAGTGGCGCTCGAACTGCACCGCCTCACCGCCCGTGGGGCGCCGGAGTGGCGCGGCATGTTCGTGGTTCCCAGGAGCACGGGGGTTCCACTAACCTGTGCGGCGGCGGACGACGCCGTGACCCGACGAAAGGACGAGAGCGATGAAGAAGTGGATCGTGATCGCGGTGGTGATGCTCGCTGGTGCGGCGCAGGCGCAGAGCCAGTACCAGACGGCCTTCGAAGTCGGAGTGGGCTACACCCGGCCGGGTGCCGGGGGGTTCGACATGGTGACCTTGCTGATGCAGGGGGACGATTACCTGGTGGAAACGGGCGTCGGTCTGAAAGCCGACGGCGAGACCCAGTTCAGCTGGCTCATCCGCGGCGCCCTGCGCCCGGCGATGGCGGGCAACACCATCCTGCACGTCGGGGCCGAATACTCCCTGCACACGAACTCGGCGGTCGAGGCTGGGGAGTTGACCTCGTTGTCCACCGTGGGCCTGCTCTTCGGCGCCTCGCACCCGCTGACGGACCACCTCAACTTCGAGGTCCACATCTTTCCCCTGGTGTTCGAGTTCGGCGGCGACGACACGGTGACGCGTTTCCTCACCGCCCAGCTCGGTGCTCACATCTTGTTCTAGCCGTCCGCCAGGCGCCGGCATGATGACCGCGTGCCGGCACCGAACGCAAGCGCCGGACGCCCGAGACCCGGCGCCGAACGCCGAGAGCGGCTCAGCCTGGAGGTGCTCTTGCAACCCCTGTCCCGAGGCGCAGGCGTGCCGCGCGGCAGTGCGCCGGGAGGCGGGCACGGCACGGCGGCGGGGGACGGTCTGCAACGCGCCCGCCTGGGCAACGGTCTCACCGTGCTGGTGCTGCGCAACCCCGCCGTACCCCTCGTCACCATCGAGATGGACGTGAAGAACGGCGCCTATACCGAGACGGAGGAGTTCGACGGCCTGTCGCACCTGTACGAGCACATGTTCTTCAAGGCCAACGCCCGCATCCCGGACCAGGAAGCCTACCTGCGCCGGGCGCGGGAGCTCGGCATGGAGTGGAACGGCACCACCAGCGAGGAGCGGGTGAACTACTTCTTCACCCTGCACCGGCGCAATCTGCGCGCCGGTCTGGAGTTCATGAACGACGCCATCCGCACCCCGCTCTTCCGCGCCGACGAGATGGAGCGGGAGCGGGTCGTCGTCCTCGGGGAATACGACCGGGCCGAAGCGGATCCGGAGTTCCACCTGCACGTGGCGGTGCACAAGCGGCTCTGGCACCACCACTATACACGCAAGAACGTCATCGGCAGCCGCGAGGTGATTGCCACCGCGACGCCGGAGAAGATGCGCACCATCCAGTTGCGCTATTACCTGCCCAACAACAGCGCCCTGCTGGTGGCGGGGGACGTGGAGTTCGACGACGTCTGCGCCCAGGCGGAGGTGGTGTTCGGCGATTGGACGCAGGGACCGGATCCCTTTGTCGCCCATCCCATCCCGGCGCACCCGCCGCTCGAGGTACCGTCCACCGTCGTGGTGGAGAAGCCGGTGCAAGCGGTGACGCTGCTCCGGGCCCAGCACGGTCCCAGCGTGGACGAAGACCGCGTCGCGACCTACGCGGCGGACGTGCTCTCCGCCATCACCGGGCAACGCAACTCCAGATTCTACCGCCGGCTGGTGGACACCGGCCTGTGCGCCAGCGCCGCACTCGGCTATCACACCTTGCGCTATACCGGTCCGCTGCAGGTGCAGCTGCGCACCGAGCCCGAACGCTTCCAGGCGGCGCACGCAGCGCTCCTCGACGAGCTGCAGCACCTCGGCGCGCCCGACGCCTTCACCGACGAGGAGCTGCAGAGCGCCAAGAATCAGCTGGAGGTGGGACACATCTACGAGCGCGAACGCGCCTCGGAGCACGTGCACACCGTCGGTTACTGGTGGGCGGTGGCGGATCTCGACTACCACCAGACCTATGTGGAGCGCGTACGACAGGTGACGCGGGAGGACATCCTGCGCACCGCCCGCCGCTATCTCGTCGACCGTCCCGCGGTGACGGGCGTGCTGCTGGCGCCGGAGATGCGCGCCGCCCTCGGACCCTTGCCGGGGGAATCCTGACCATGGGCGTCGCGGTGTGCCGTCTCGAGGGCGCGGGCATCCCGGTGCTGCTGCGGCAGCACGCGGCGCATCCGGTGGTGGCGCTCCGTCTCTATCTGCGCGGTGGTTCAGCGAGCATCGGCCCGGAGGCGGCGGGCGCCGATCTGCTGCGCGCCCGCGCCGCGCGGCGCGGCACCGAACGCTTTCCCAAGGAGACCTTGAACGCCGAGCTCGCCCGCTTGGGCACCGAGATCGGCTGTCGCACCGACGAAGATCTCACGGTCTTCCATCTGCGCTGCCTGCGCATGCACTTCGAACCTTCCTGGGAGATCTTCGCCGACCTGGTCCTGCGGCCCCTGCTCCAACCCGAAGAGCTCGAGGTGGTGCGCCGACAGATGTTGCTCGGCATCCGCCAACGCCAGGACGATCCCGACGGTCATCTGGGAGATCTGGCGCGAGAGCTGGTCTACACCGGGCACCCTTACGCGCCCCATCCCGAGGGCACTGAGGCGAGCGTCGGGGCTCTCGACGCGGCGGCGCTCCGGGGCCACTTTCGGGGCCGCCTGCTGCGCGCCCGCATGCTCCTCGTCGTGGTGGGCGACGTCGAGGAGTCGACCCTCGTGTCGCGGAGCCACGCCGCTTTCGCGGCTCTGCCTGCCGGCGATGGACCGCTGCCGTCGCCGGCGGCGCTGCGCTTCGCCGGCAGCCGTCTCCGGGTGGCGGCGCGGGAGTTGCCCACCCACTACATCCTGGGACAGTTCGCGGCGCCTTCCCTCGCGGACGCCGCCCATCCCGCCGCCCTGCTGACGCTCTCGGTGCTGCGCGACCGCCTCTTCGAGGAAGTGCGCACCAAGCGCAACCTGAGCTATGCCCCCGGCGCCGGTCTCGGCAGCCTGGCGGCCAATCTGGGGTGGATCTATGTCACCGCGGTGGAGCCGGTGCGGACCCTGGCGGTGATGTTGGACGAGATGCGCCGGCTGCGCGACGAACCCCTGGAAGCGAAGGAGCTGCACGACAAGGTGCAGGTCTACGTCACCCGCTACCATTTGCAAAACGAGACGAACCAGGCGCAGGCAGGCTTCCTGGCCCGCTACGAGCTGCTCGGCGGCGGCTGGGAAAAATCGGAGCAGTTCGTGAGCCGCCTCGAGGCGCTGACACCGGCAGACGTGCAGGAGGCGGCGCGTTCGATGTTCCGCCACATCCAGTACACCTACCTCGGCGACCCTGCACTGGCGGTTGCCTCGGCCTTCGTGGACCCCTGACCAAGGTCCTTCGCGTCGAACCAATACGAGCCAAATCCCCCACCAGCCCACCCTCTCGCCCTTGCAGGCGGCGGTGCGGCTCTCGCGTTCTCTTGCCCCCGTCTTGCAGGCCACGGCGCCGACGCCTATCATTGTGCGAGCCCCCACATGTCCAGCCCGAGGTACACTTGAAAGCCCAGATGTTCATGGTCACGGGCCTTTTGGGTCTCGCCGTCTCGTGGCCCTTCGCGATTGCCGACGCCAGTCAGGTCTTGAGCTTGTTGACGCAGGTGCGCCACGTCTCGGCGAGCGCCACGGTGACGCCAGAACCGCCCGCACCGGAAGAAACGGTCAGCGAAGCGCAGGAAGCACCGGCGTTCGAAACCTTCGACGCCAGCGTCGGCGCGAACCTGGGCGCCGGCGGGCCGCCTCTCGCCACCGGAACCGCCAGCCAGACCTCCACCATCGTGGGCAAGCAAGTGCATGCAGAAGGCCGCGCCGCGGCGAGCGGCGGCTGCAGTACGGTGCCGTCAGCGTGCGGCATCGCTGCAGCGGTCTCGGAGTTCTCCATTCGGTTTCTGGTGCGCGAGGCGACGATGCTGCACTTGCTCGGTCGCGTGGAGAGCGAGGCCGGGGCGCCGCCGCTACGCGTCGCCATCGATGGTCCCGGGGTGACGTTGGTCACCGAAGGCAACGGCGGCAACGAGGACATCGATCTGGAAGCCTTGCTCACTCCCGGGGAGTACGTGCTGGAAGCGCGTGCCGCGGCCCAGTCCGGTGAAGCCGGTTCCTTCCGCTTCGATGCGACCTTCGACGATGCGCTGGTGGGCGTCGAAGGCACCACGTGGAGCCAGCTCAAGCAGCTGTTTCGTTGAGATTGCCGAGCGGCGCGACGTGCGTCGCGCCTCGGACCCGAACCCGCCCACCCATCGAGAGCCGCAGACGAAGCGGCCCGATCAGCGATACAGCGACTTCAACCCGCCCCAAGTGACGGCCTCGGTGTTCACGATCGGGCCGTCGAAGCGGATCTCGAAGCTGTAGCGCGCCAGCCCCACGCCACCCACGGGCTCGGCGCCGCTGCCTTGGCCGCGGGCGTAAGCGCGAGCTTGCAGGACGTAGACTCCCGGTTCCAGAACTCCGGAAGCGAGGAGATCGTCTGCCTGCGTGCAGGCGTCCGGTTGCTCCGGGTTTGTGCGGCAATCGAGCCGCAACGAGCCCACCTCGCCACCGGGGCCGGAGAAGGCGATGCTCCCCGTCGCTTGACCCTCGTTGACGATTTCCTCGATGCTCGGTGCGTCGAGCGGCGGTGCACCCACCGCGAGCGTGGATACTTCCACGTGGCCTGTGAGCGTGTAACCGCTGCGCGCGCGGACGAGGAAATGCACCTCGTAGTTGGACTCCCCGTACGCCCCATGGCCGCCGCCGGACGCCTTCGCGTGCGCTTCCCCAGCCGCCGAGGCATAGTCGTCGTAGAGGCCCGAGCTCTGGCTGGCAGCGCCGTCCGCATGGGCCGGTTCGGGCAGCGATGCCACCTGCAAGCTGCTCGTCCAGTTGCCGAAGCCGGCGACTGCCGCATTGCGCTGCACTGCATCGGCCTGGGCCGAAGTGGAGCGGGAGAGGTCGAAAGCCGAGGTGACCTGGGCGAAAGCAGGCGTGGAGCCGGCTCCCAGGGCAAGTGAGAGCAGCGCAGCCGCGCCGAAACACGGCAGGAAAGACGCGACGGGACGCAGTCGCATGCCAACCAATCCAGGACCTGACGGGGGGCGTAGGCGACACAAGCTTAGGGGCGCGACGCTGCGCTTGTCAATCGTCCCACCGGCGCCAGCCTCGGCGCGGCGGGTCGGAGGCAGAGCGGTGTGAAGACGCGGCACCTTCGCTGCGGGCGGGCTCGCTCGGGCAGCCTGCCGCACCGGAAAGCGAGGCTGGCGTCGCCGGACGTGCCGACGACCAAGGGGAGGCAAGCACCGGCGGGGCGCCGGCAGCGTGCGCGCGGGCCGCGGTGCCGCCGGCAGCGGGAGCAGCAAGGACGGCACTGCGCACCGCTGCGTCTTTTTCCTCAGCGGCGATCACCTCGACGCGGACGTACTCGTCGTCCACGCCGGTGCACGGGCAGTACTCGATGCGGTAGCGGATCTCGTCGCGCAGCTTGGCGAGGGCCTCGTCGCGCCCAGCTGCTCGACTCCAACAGTTGGGGAGGGCTACGGCCGACGCCACCCAGGAACCGTCGGCTTCCTGACGAACGCGTGCCTTGTACTGGGCCATGCGCGCACCTCAGTAAGAATGCAAGCGGCGCAAGGCCTCTTCGAGGTGCGCCTGCTGGGGCAGGATGAAATCCTCCAGCGGGGGCGAATAGCCCACCGGCGTGTCCGCTCCGGCGACGCGGAGGATCGGCGCGTCCAGCCACTCGAAGAGCTCCTCCGCCGCCCAGGCCGCCACCTCGGCGCCATATCCGAAGCTCAGGTGGTCTTCGTAGGCGACGAGCAGGCGCGAGGTGCGGCGCACCGACGCCGCCACGGCCTCGCGGTCCCAGGGCGAGAGCGAGCGCAGGTCGAGGATCTCCGCCTCGATGCCCTCGGTCTCGGCCAGCTTCTCCGCGGCCAGCGCCGCCCGCCGCACCACCGCTCCATAGGTGACGACGGTGAGGTCGCGGCCCGGCCGCACCGTGGCCGCCTTGCCGAAGGGAATGCAGTAGTCCGGGCCCGGGTCGGGGCCCTTGGCGTGGGGCTGGCGATAGAGGTGCTTGTGCTCGAGGAAGAGCACTGGGTCGTCGCAGCGGATGGCGGTGCGGAGCAGGCCGTTCGCATCCAGCGCGTTCGACGGCATGACGACGCGCAAGCCCGGGCAGTGGGCGAAGATCGTCTCCCCCGACTGGCTGTGGTAGACGGCGCCGCCTTGCAAGTAGCCGCCGATGGGAACGCGCATCACGATCGGACACGACCAGTGGTTGTTGGAGCGCCAGCGCATCATGCTGAGCTCGTTGCGGATCTGCATCATCGCCGGCCAGATGTAGTCGAAGAATTGGATCTCCACCACCGGCTTGAGGCCCCGCGTCGCCATGCCCACCGCCCGGCCGACGATGTTGGCCTCGGCGAGCGGCGTATTGAACACCCGGCGCGAGCCGAAGCGCCGCTGCAGCTTGTGGGTCACCTTGAAGACGCCGCCCTTGCCCGGCACCTCGTCCAGTTGCTCTTCCTTGCCGCAGTCGGCCACGTCCTCGCCGAAGACGAGGACCCGCGGGTCGCGCTCCATCTCGGCGTGCAGGCAGCGGTTGATGAGCCCCACCATGGAATCCGCCGCGCCCTCCGGAGCGGCAGGACGATCGAACTCGGGGCCGGTGGGATCGACACTGGAGTAGACGTGCAGCAACGCGTCCTCGGGGCGCGGTTTCGGCGCCTCCACCGCGCGGTCGGCGGCTTCGCGCAGCTCCGCGTCGACGCCGCTCTGGAACTCCTCCAGCTCCGCCTCGGTGGCCAGGCCTTCGCGCACCAGGGTGGCGGCGAAGCGCGGGATGACGTCGCGGGCCTTTTCCTCTTCGAGCTCCGCACGGGAACGGTACATGGCATGGTCATCGGACATGGAGTGGGCGTAGGGACGGGTGACGTGGGCGTGGACGAGCGCCGGGCCGCGGCGTTCGCGACAATAGGTCACCGCTTCCTTGCAGACGCGATAGCTCGCCAGGGGATCGCCGCCGTCCACATCGAGGACGAGGAGATCGGGATAGCCGCGCACCAGGCGGGAGATGTCGCCGCCGGCAGTCTGTTTCGCCACCGGCACCGAGATGGCATAGCCGTTGTCCTCGATGAGGAACACCACGGGCAGGCGCATGCAGCTGGCGCTGTTCAGGCCTTCCCAGAACTCGCCCTCGCTGGTGGTGCCATCGCCCAGGGAGACGTAGACCACCTCGTCGCGTTCGAAGCGCGCCTTGATCCCGAGCCGCCCGCCCTCGCCGGCCAAGTACATGCCGGCCTCGGCGCAGCCCACCGCCTGCAGCACCTGCGTCCCCGTGGGGCTCGACTGCGACACCACGTGCAGACTGCGGTGCCCCCAGTGGCTCGGCATCTGCCGGCCGCCGCTGGCGGGATCGTCGGCGGCGCCGGTGGCTTCGAGGAGCATCTCGTAGGGCGTGACGCCGAGGGCCAGACACAAGGCGCGGTCGCGATAGTAGGGGTAGAACCAGTCGTAGGCGGGACGCAAGCAGGCGCCCATGGCCACCAGGATGCCCTCGTGTCCCGCGCCACTGATCTGGAAGTAGATCTGGTTGCGCCGCTTGAGCTTGATCTCCTCGTCGTCGAGCCGGCGGGAGAGAAGCATGGTGCGGAACATGGCGAGGAGCTGCTCGCGGCTGAGACCGAGGGCTTCGAGGCTCTGGATCGCCATGACACCGTCCGCATCAAAGACTCGACATTCGCGCAGTATAGCATGCGGTCCGCGCACTGCCCGCCGCCGTGCACCGCGGGCGTTGCCCGCTCTTGCCGGGCGCTGCCGCCACCGTGTTCAGTCGAGGGCGAAGCGTCCCTCCGGATCGTCTTCCCAGCGGATCTCGTCCACCGGTTCGCGCCGCCCGGGGCCGGCATAGAGACGATCGGGACAGTTGATGACCAGACCTTCTTTCGTTCCCACGTTCTTGTAGGCATGCACCACACCGGCAGGAACGACGACGCGGGCCGGCTGCGATTCGCCGGCCTCGAAACGCATCCGCTGGCCGTGGGTGGGTGAAGCGGGGCGCCGGTCCCAAAGATAGATGCGGAAGTCCGAGGGTCCCATGAAGACGAAGACGTCGGCCTGGTCGCGGTGCTCGTGCGGACCGCGGGCGACGCCGGGATGGGTCTGCGAGACGTAGGCCATGACGGGACGCACGGAGATCTCGTCGTTCCGATAGATCTCCGCCAGCCAGCCGCGCCGATCCTGATGGAAGCCGAGAGGCGTCACCTCGACGCCGGCGATCGTGACTTCCGGAAGCGTCATGGCGCCTCTCCCTGCTAAACGGCGAGGACCGCGCGCAGCGGTCCTCGCGGTGCGGTGGTGCCGGAAGCGGGATTCGAACCCGCACGGGGTTTCCCCCGCTACCCCCTCAAGGTAGTGTGTCTGCCAATTCCACCATCCCGGCACGACTCCGCAACGCTGCTCAGTTCCCGCGCGCGGCGCTGTCCGCCGGCGCCGTTCCCGTTCCCGTGGCCGGCTGCAAGCCAATGCTGTCCAGGACGGCGCGCGGGTCGAGCTGCGTGCTCGACGGGGGCAGCTGCGTCTGCGCCGCCCGGGCGCGCGCCCGCTGCTGCAGGAGCCCCTCGGCGTGACCGCCGCGGCGGCTGGAGAGCACCGCCAGCAGGATCGACATGATCATGAAGGCGATGGCGAGCCAAGCGGTGGCTTTGCTCAGAAACGTCGCGGCACCGCGCCCGCCGAAGAGCGTCTGCGCCGCGCCGCCGCCGAACACCCCGGCCAAGCCGCCGCCGCGACCCGACTGCAGGAGGACGACGAAGACGAGGGCGACGCAAACCAGGATGTGGACGACCACGAAGAAAGGAAACACGCTTCTCTCCAGGGACTTCGGCCCGCGTACGCGGCGCCAAGGGGGTCGAGCCGGCCCAAGGTAGCATCGCCGGCCGGGCCGGTCAATGCGCTCCGCTCCCCCGGCCCGCCAGCTCGACGATGGTGAGGAAGTCCTTCGCGTCCAGGCTGGCGCCGCCCACCAGCGCCCCGTCCACGTCGGGCTCGGCGAGGAGCATGGCGACGTTCTCCCTCTTGACACTGCCGCCGTAGAGAATGCGCAAGGAATCCGCCACCGCGTCACCGAGGCGCGCGCGCACCAGAGAGCGGAGAAGGGCGTGCACCTCCTGGGCTTGGGCAGGGGTGGCGGTGCGTCCGGTACCGATGGCCCAGACGGGTTCGTAGGCGAGCACGAGCTGCGTCCACGCGGCGGCGTCGAAGCCCTCCAGACCGTTGCGCATCTGCGCCGCCACCACCGCCTCGGTGCGGCCCGACTCGCGCTCCGCCAAGTTCTCACCGACGCAAACGATGGGACAGAGTGCGGCGTCGAGGGCGGCGCGGACGCGCTTGCTCACGCTCGCATCGGTTTCGCCGAAGTGCTGCCGGCGCTCCGAGTGTCCGACGATCACGTGGGTGCAACCGGCGTCGCGCAGCATGGGGCCCGACACTTCGCCGGTCCAGGCGCCGGAGTTCTCCCAGAAGAGGTTCTGTGCCCCCAGGCCGATCGCCGTGCCTTGCAGGATCTCGCGCACCGCGGCGAGGCTGACGAACGGCGGGCACAGCACGACGCTCGCGGCCTCGCGACCGCCGAGGAGACCGTTGCGGATGTCGAGCGCGAGCTTGGCCGCCGCCTGCGGCCCGCAGTGCAGCTTCCAGTTGCCGGCGACCAGCGGTCGGCGCATCTCAGACGTCCGTGAGCGCGACCACGCCGGGGAGCTCCTTGCCTTCGAGGAACTCCAACGAGGCGCCGCCGCCGGTGGAAACGTGGCTCACGCGGCCGTCGAGGCCGAGACGGGCGATGGCGGCGGCGCTGTCGCCGCCGCCGACGACGGTGACCGCACCGGCCTCGGTGGCCCGCACCATGGCGCGGGCGATGGACTCGGTGCCGGCGGCGAAGGGAGCGATCTCGAACACGCCCATGGGGCCGTTCCAGAACACCGTGCGCGCCTCCTGGATGCGCTTGCCGTAGTCCTCCATCGTCTTGCGGCCGATGTCGACGCCGATCCAGCCCTCGGGGATGTCGGTGACCAGGACCGTACGGGTCGGACTGCCGGCGGCGAGCTGCTGCGCCACCAGCGTGTCCTGCGGCAGGAGGAGCTTGAAGCCCCGTCCCTTGGCCTCGCGCAGCAGGGACTTCGCCGTGTCCAGCATCTCCGTGTCCACCAGGCTGCCGCCGACTTCGTACCCCAGGGCGCGGAAGAAGGTGTAGGTCATGCCGCCGCCGACAAGGAGCGCATCCACTTTCTGGAAGAGACGCTGGATGACTTCGATCTTGCCCTGGATCTTGGCGCCCCCCATGACGGCGATGAAGGGCCGCTGCGGTTTCTCCAGGGCCTCGCCGAGATAGGTGAGCTCCCGCTGCAGCAGCAGACCGGCGGCGCATTGTTGCAGATAGCGTGTCACCCCCACCGTCGAGGCATGGGCGCGGTGCGCGGAGCCGAAGGCATCGTTGACGTAGACGTCGTCGGCGTAGCTCGCCAGCGTCTTGGCGAACTGCGGGTCGTTGGCCTCTTCGCCGGGATGGAAACGGAGGTTCTCGAGGAGCAGCACTTCACCGGGTTTGAGATTGTCCACCAGCATGCGGGCTTCGGGGCCGGCGCAATCCTTGGCGAACTTGATCGGCGCCTCGAGATCGAGACAGAGCCGGTCGGCCACGGGGCGCAGGCCGTAACGGGGATCCGGCTTGCCCTTCGGTCGCCCCAGGTGGCTGATGAGAACGGGGCTGCCGCCCTTTTGCAACAGCAAGCGCAGGGTCGGCAGACTGCTCTGGATGCGGCGGTCGTCGGTGATCGTCCCCTGGGGGTCCATGGGGACATTGAAATCCACCCGCACCAGGACGCGCTTGCCGCGCACCTCCAGATCGGCCACACCCAGCTTCGCCACGCTCGATTCCCCCCCAACACCAGGAGCCGCCGGCGCGGCTCCGGGGCCGCTTCAGAGCAAGATCTCGAGGAGCTCCGCCATGCGCTTGGCATAGGCGAACTCGTTGTCGTACCAGGCCACGACCTTCACCATGGTCTTGTCCAGGACCGTGGTGGAGAGGGCGTCGAACACCGACGAATGGGGGTTGCCGATGACGTCGCTCGACACCAGCGGCTCCTCGGAATATTCGAGGATGCCGGCGAGCGGCGGTTTCCCCGCCGCTTCCCGCACCGCTTGGTTCACCTGTTCCTTGGTGACCGGCCGGCGCAGCATCGCCACCAGATCGACGACGGAGCCATCGCTCACCGGCACGCGCATGGCCATGCCGTCCAGCCTGCCCTCCAGCTCGGGCAGCACCTTGGTGACCGCCACCGCGGCCCCCGTGGTGGTGGGGATGATGTTCACCTGCGCGGCACGGGCGCGGCGCAGATCCTTGTGCGGCAGGTCGAGGATGCGCTGGTCGTTGGTGTAGGCGTGCACCGTGGTCATGAGGCCGCGCTCGACCCCGAAGGCGTCGTGCAACACCTTCACCACCGGCGCCAAGCAGTTGGTGGTGCAGGAGGCGGTGGAAACGATGTGGTGCTTGCTCTTGTCGTAGAGGTGGTCGTTCACGCCCTTGACGATGGTGAGGTCCTCGCCTTTCGCCGGCGCCGAGATCATCACCTTCTGCGCTCCCGCCTCGAGGTGCTTGGCAGCCGCCTCGCGCTTGGTGAAGAGACCGGTCGACTCGATCACCACTGTCACGCCGAGCTCGCGCCACGGCAGCTTGGCGGGATCCTTCTCGGCCAGCACGCGCACCGATTTGCCGTCCACGAGCAAGGCGCCGTCGGCGGCTTGGACTTTGCCCCGGAAGGCTCCGTGCACCGAATCGCGCGCCAGGAGGTGGGCCAGCGTCGGCGCATCGGTGATGTCGTTGATGGCGACGATCTCCACCCGCGGGTTGCCGTGGAGATGGCGGAAGACGAGCCGCCCGATGCGGCCGAAACCATTGATTCCGACCTTGAGTGCCATGAATTCCCTCCGCTCGCGGCCGCGCCGCGATGTCGTGAGCCGCAGAAGTCCTGGGCGTACGCGTCCCGGCGCGGCGCCTCGAGCCGTCCATCACCCGTTGCCCTCGCGCCTTGCTTCTTCTAGCACAAATTCTGCGCCGATCCCAGGCCTGCTTCCCTGGGACCAAGCGACGCGCGCGCTGCACACACAGAGCACGGCGGTGCGCGCCGCCGGCACACCCAGGGCGGCAAAGGCGGCGGTGGTGGTGGCGCCCGTCGTCACCACGTCGTCCACGAGCACGACCAGACCGGCCCCGGCGGGCACCGGCGCCACACGGGCGAAGGCGCCTTGCACCGCCGCAGCTCGCTCGGCGTGCGCCAGCGCGGCGAGCGGCGGCGTGGCGCGGCGGCGCACGAGCAGGTGTTCGTGCACCGGCATCCCGAGCCTCTGCCCCACCTCCCGAGCCAGAAGAGCGCTCTGATCGAAGCCGCGTTCGCGTCGTCGCTGCGCATGCAGAGGCACCGGGACGAGGAGAGCGTCGGGGGCACGGGCGGCAGGCGCGGCGCGCGCCAGGCGGGGTCCGAACCATGCCGCTAGCTCCACCGCGCCGCCGTACTTGAAAGCGTGCACCAGGGCGAAGAGTTCCGGCGTGGGGGCGAAAGCGCTCCACACCGGCACCGCCTCTCCCGCCCCGCCGGGGGCCGGCGGCCGCAGCCCGCGCGCACAACCCGGGCAGAGCAAGCGGAGCGGCACGGTGAAAGGTCCGGCGAGAGGGCGGCGCAAGCCGCCGTTGCACAGCCGTGAGGGCGGAACACCCGGCGGCGCGTGGTCCTCGGTCTCTAGATTGCGGCGGCAGTGCAGGCAGGCAGCGGGCAAGAGCGCCGCGACCAGATCGTCGACAACGCTTTGCACCGGGCGCTGGATCGCTTGGCACCAGCGCTCCAGCAGGGCCCGGCGTCGACGCTGCGCACGCTCGGCGACGCGATCGGTCACAGGATGTTCTCCCTGGGGGCCAGCGGTGCACGAAGGGTTGCGGCGGCGTCACCTGCCCGTGGCGAGCGCATGGAGGCGCGAGCAGGGCACGTGTCGAGCGACGAGCGCGCAGGAGCGCGCGCGAGGAGCGTCCGCCGCAACCCTTCGTGCACCGCTGGCCCCGAGCGAATCACGAGAGGCCGAGGCTGCGGCGCATGACGTCGAGAGGAGGCGCGAGGCCGGTCCAGAGCTGCAAGGACCGCGCCCCCTGGTGCAGCAGCATCCCGAGACCGTCGCTGTGGCGCAGGCCGGTTCGCTGCGCTTCCCGCAGCAGCGCCGTGGGGTGCGGCGCGTAGACGGCGTCGAAGACGAAGAGCTCCGGCGGGGCGCCACGGAGCGACAGCGGGCTCGGATCCGCGGCGCGGAGTCCCAAGCTCGTGCACTGCAGCAGCACCGCCACCGCGTCGAAGACATCCGCGGGCGCCGGATCGAGCGGGCCGTGCGTGCACGGCGGCAGCTTCCCGGGCCACACTGCCCCGACCGCCTCGAGCAGTTCGCGGCCCCGCTCGGGGCGCCGCGCCAGGACACGGATCGACGCGGCTCCGGCGCCGAGAGCGGCGACGACGGCGGCGCGCGCCATGCCACCTGCACCGAGGACGAGGACCGGCACGCCGGCGAGAGAGACGCCTGCCTCCTCGAGGCTCTGCCGCAGTCCCGGGATGTCGGTGTTGTGGCCACGCCAGCCGGCTTCCCCGCCCGGACCGAGCGAGGGCATGAGGACCAGCGTGTTCACCGCCCCGGCGAGCCGCGCGGTCTCGTCCAGTGCCTGCAGATGGGAGAGCACCGCCCGCTTGTGCGGCAAGGTGACGTTGGCACCGCCGACACGGCCTGCCGCTGCCGCGCGGCGCAGCGCCTCCAGGGCCTGCGGCAGGTGCTCGGCTTCCAGGTCGGCGGCGAGGTACACCGCGTCCAGGTCGAGAGCGCGCAACGCCGCGGTTTGAAACACGGGAGAGAGCGAGTGTGCCACCGGATGGCCGAGGAGGACGAAGACGCGCGTGCTCGGCCCGCCGGCGTAGCGCAGCGACCGCGGTCCGAGCTGTAAGCGCTGCATCACCGACTGCCGCCGGCGCGGGCGGCTTCCTCCGCTGCCGGGGCCGCGACGCCGCCGGCCTGGGGCACCTTGTGACCGCGGATGGCGGCGAAGAGCAGCACCCCGACGAGGCAGGAACCGATGCTGAGGATCTGGTTCACCGTGAGCGGCCCCGCCACGTAGACATTCGCCTCGTAATGGCGGAAGAAATCGAGGACGAAGCGGCCGACGCCGGCGAGGACGAGGTAGAGGGCGAAGACCTGACCTTCGCGCCGCGGGCGGCGATCGTAGAGGAGCAACACGCCCAAGGTGAGGAGGCCCTCGAGGGAGGAGTAGAGCTGCGTCGGATGCAACGGCGTCTCGCCGAAGAGCCGGCCGCCGAAGGTCGCTTGCGGGAAGACCACGCCCCAGGGCAAAGTGGTCGGCTTGCCGTAGCAGCAGCCGTTCAGGAAGCAACCCACTCGGGTCAGCATGAGACCGAGGCCCAGACTGGGAGCGACGACGTCGGCCAAGCGCAGGAACGACAGATCGCGCCGGCGCGCGTACAACCACGACGCGACCATGGCGGCGAGAACACCGCCGTACATCGTCAAGCCGCCGCGCCACACCGCGATGACGTCGATGAAGGAGCGCATCTCCGCCAGATGGAAGAGCACGTACATGAAGCGCGCCCCGAGAATGGCGGCGAAGACGATGACGAGGGAGGTGTCGTACACCGCTTCGGGGCTCAGCCCGCGCCGCGGTGCCCGCCGCGCCGCCAGCCAGATGCCGCAGAAAAAGGAGACCGCCAGCAGGAAGCCGTAGGAGTGCAGTTCGAGCGGTCCGATCTTCACCAAGGTCGGGTGCATGCGACCATCCTAAAGCCGGCGCCGCCTGGCGGCGCAACCCCGCTGCCTCGGAGCCCCCTGTCAGGACCCGGACGAGGCTGCAATCTTTTGCCACACAATCAGTTATCTTCTCAGTATTCCCTCCAACGGGCCCCCAGGTTGAGGAGGACGCCGAGGAGGAACAGGGTCACGAGCAAGGAGCTGCCACCGTAGCTGACGAGAGGCAGGGGGATCCCCGCCACCGGAATGAGACCGACGGTCATCCCCACGTTCTGCATGACGTGGAACATGAGGTAGGCAGCGATGCCGAAGGCGGTCTGGCGGACGAAAGCGTTCCGCGCCCGAGCGGCGAAGGCGAGCCCGCGCAACACGATCACGGCAAAGAGGCCGACGACGATGATGCCGCCGATGAAACCGAACTCCTCGCCGACGACGGAGAAGATGAAGTCCGTGTGCCGGGCGGGCAGGAACGCCAGCTCCTTCTGCGTCCCTGCCATGAAACCCTGGCCGAGGAAGCCGCCGGCGCCGACGGCGATCTTCGACTGCGCCACGTGGTAGCCCTGCCCCAGCATGTCCATGGCGGGATTGAAGAACGACTCGATGCGCTGCTGCTGGTAGGGCCGCAGATGCCCCCACAACCACGGTTCGAGCAGGTGGATCGAGAGGTTGACGACGAAGAGGCTCAAGTTCTCCCAGAGGTAGGTCCGTTGCCACAGGTTGAAGGCGAAGATGACGACAACGAACACCAGCCAGGGCCACCAGAGGTGCTCCTGCGTGCGCAGGTAGAGATGCATGAGGAAACCCACCGCCGGGGAACCGAGGAGGATGATGTGCCCCGGCCGCAGACCGCGCCAGAAGAGCATGGGGATCAGGATGGCGAAGAACACCAGCGCCGTGCCCAGATCGGGCTGCTTGAGGATGAGCGCTACCGGCGGCAGTACGATGAAGAAGGGCACGATGAGGCTGCTCAGACGGTTGCCGTTCCCCTCCCGCGCCGCGAGGTAGCGGGCGAGCACGAAGATGAGCGCCACCTTGGCGAACTCCGAAGGCTGGAACTGGACCGGCCCGAGGCGGATCCAGCGCTCCACCTCGACGCCGGGATGGACGAACAACACCAGCACGAGGAGCAGGAAAGAGCCGCCGTACTGCAGCCAGGCCGAGGCCTCCAGGAGCCGGTAGGGCGTCCAGAAGCCCAGGTAGAGGGCGCCGAGACCGAGGACGATCCACGCGATCTGCCGGTAGAAGATGCTGGGCCCGACCACGAGAGTCTGGTGCCAGTCGCCGTGCACCCGCGCGTGGGTGACACTGTACAGCGTCACCAGCGAGATGCCGAGGAGCGCCAGGATCGCCACCAGGGCGGGACGATCGACGCGCTCCGCGAAGCGCCGGTGCCCGAGGACGCCTTCGCCCATGCTCACAGCGTCGCCTCCCGCACCAACCCCAGCTTGCGCAGCTCCGGCAGGCGCCGCCAGTAGGCGTTGCCATCGTCCTCGAAGCCGAACCAGTGGGAAACGATCTGCCGCACGATGGGGGCGGCCACCGCGCCGCCGTGGCCCGCACGCTCGACGATGACCACACCGGCGATGACCGGGTGGTCCTGGGGCGCATAGAAGACGAACCAGGCGTGATCCTCTTTCTTCCCCGGTGTTTCCGCCGTGCCCGTCTTGCCGCAGACGAGGAGCGACTCCGGCAGCGCTGCATGGCCGGTGCCGTGCTCCCCCACCACGACCTGGAGCATGGCGCGCTGGAGGAAGCGCAGCGCCTGGGTGCTCAGGACGTCGTGCTGCGCCACCCGGGGTGTGGTGGTGCGCAGCACGCGGCCGCGCGCATCGACGACGCGATCGATGATCTGCGGCACGACGAGATCGCCGCCGTTGGCCACCGCGGCCGCCACCCGGGCGAGCTGCAGCGGCGTGACCAGGACCTCGCCCTGACCGATGATGCAGTTCACCGCCAGCGTCGTCGTCCAGCCCCGCGGGCCGAAGACGCGGTTGTAATAGGCGCTGTCGGGAATGAGGCCATCGTCCTCGGGGAGGGCGAAGCCAGTGCGGGCGCCGAGGCCGAGCTGGCGTGCCGTCGCCGCCAGATGGTCGATGCCGAGGATCCGGGCATGCTGGTAGAAGTAGACGTCGCAGGACTGCTCGAAGCCTCCCAGCAGGTTCAAGCTGCCGTGCCCCGATTCCTTGTGGCAGCGGAAGGTGCGGTTGCCCACCTGGTACCAGCCGGGGCAACCGGGGCGGTACTGGTTCACGCTGACGACATGGTTGTCGAGCAACGACGCCGCGGAGATGATCTTGAAGGTGGAGCCCGGCGGATACGCCGCCATGGCGTAGCGGTTGAAGAGCGGCGTCAGCGGATCGTTGCGCAGCACCTCGTAGTCTGCGGTGGAGATGCCGACGGCGAAGCGGTTCAGGTCGTACCCGGGCTTGCTCACCGCCGCCAGGACTTCGCCGGTGTGTACGTCCAGCACCACCGCCGCGCCGGCCTTGTCCGGCGGCCAGAAGCGGCTTTCGATGGCGTGCTGCAGCTCGAAATCGATGCTCATGTAGACGTCGTTCCCCGGCAGCGGGGGCTCGGCCCGTTCCACCAGCTCGAAGAGCTCCTGGCCTGAAGCGTTCACCTGCACCCAGCGCTTGCCGTCGGTGCCGCGCAGATCGTCCTCGCTCAGGGCTTCGACGCCAGACTTGCCGGCCACGTCGCCCAAACGATAGGCCCGCGGCCCGGTGGAGCTGTCCACCTGCGCCTGCGTGACCTCGCCGACATAGCCGAGCACGTGGGTGGCGAAATCGCCGAAGAGGTACCGCCGGCGGCCGCGCGCCTCGAGGAAGGCCCCGGGATACTGCTGCCGGTTCTCCTCGAAGCGCGACACCTGCGCCTTGCTCAAGTTACCCAGGACTTTGATCGGTTCGTGGCCGCGCCGGCGGCGCTGCGTCTGCCAGCGGCTGCGCGCCGCCGTGGTGTCCACCCCGAAGTCCCGCACCAGGGAATGCAACAGCTCCCCGTGTTCCATGGATTCGGCGGGGACGAAGAGCTGGTACTCCGCCACGTTGTCCACCAGGCTCTTGCCGGTGCGGTCGCGCAGCACGCCGCGCGGGGCGATGACGCGCTTGACCCGGAACTGGTTCTCCCGGGCCAGGCGTTCGTAGGTGCGATGCTCGAGCACCTGGATCTGGAAGAGCCGCACCAGGACCAGGAGGAAGGCGGCGACGACGATGACGTAGGCCGACTGGATGGTGCGCCGCTCAGCGGTTCGGGAGTTGTGAACGGCCAAAACGGTGCAACCTCCTTCCCGGCATCGCGCCCAGGAGCAGCGCCAGCAGCGCGCCCACGCCGGCGGTGTAGAGAGCCGACGGCACGGTGTGGGTGGCGAGAGCGAGGAAGATCTCCGAGAGCACCAGACGGCGATGGATGGTGAGGTAGACCACGTCGTGCGCCACCGCCGCGACCCCGAGCACCAGAGCGCAGGATGGCGCGGTGCCGGCGTCGAAGCGGCCGCGCATGGCGCCGACGCCGTGACCGACCAGACTCTTGGCGAGGGCGTTGAGGCCGAGGAAGCCTGGATTGGTCAGGTCTTGCGCCAGGCCGATGAGGAACCCCGCCACCGTGCCGGTGGCGGCGCCGCGGGAGAGGGCGATGAGCGTCACGGCGATGAGGGGCAGATCCGGGCGCACGTCGCCGATGCCGAGATAGGGCACCACGGTGCCCTGCAGGGCCAGCGCCAGATACGCAAAGAGGATGGAAGCGAAAGCGCTCATGGCACGCTCCCCGGGCGGGCCCCGCTGGCCTGCTGCGCTTCCGTCGCACTTCCCGCCGACCCCTGCAACAGCGGCTGGTCTTCGCGCCGATAGAGCGCTCGTTCCTCCCAGTCCACGTCGCGTGTGACGACGAAGACATCGCGCAGGCTGCCGAAATCCACATGGGTGCGCACGTCGATCTGCTTGAACAAGCCGTCGAGGGAGATGCCCACGCGGGTCACCACCCCCACCGGGATGCCGCGCGGGTAGTCGCCGAGTCCGGAGGTGAGGAGCGGATCCCCCACCAGGACGTCCTCGACGGCGTCGACCCGGTCCAGGGTGAACTGGTTGCCCCGCGCCCAGCGCAGGATGCCGACGACGCCGCTACGCTGATCGGTGACGCTGATCGCCATGTCCGGGCTGGCCAAGGTTTCCAGCAGCGAGCGTGTCCCGGTCACCTGCCGCACCCGCCCCACCAAGCCGGCGTAGGCGGCGACGGGCATGCCGGCGTAGAGGGAATCCTTGGAGCCGCAGCCGAGCTGCAGGGCGGTCTGGAAGGAGTCGGTGGTGCGCCCGACGATTTCGCAGGGCTTGAGGTAAGGGAAACGATCGCGGGAGAAGCGGGCGACGCGGCGCAGCTCGGCGGCTTCGTCGCGCAGCTGCAGGAGACGCTGGCGCTCGAGATTGAGACTGGCCACCAGCCGCCGCAGCTGCTCGTTCTCCCGCCGCAGCAGCAGGGCGTCTTCGGTGCCCCGCGCCACCGCTTGCACCGGGGCATAGAGGCTGAGGCCGAGGAGGCGCGCCAGATCTGCCTGCGTGCCCTGGTCCAAACCGAGGCACAAGCAGGAGAGCAGCACCGCCACGGCCAGCAGCGTGCGGTCACGGTGGCGACCGAAGAGAGATCGGAGCACCGCCCCCACCCTTCCCTGGCGTCACCTCGGCGTCAGTCGCGTCCCGCCGGGATCAGCACCTTGTCGTAGTACTCGAGGTTGTCGAGGATCTTGCCCGTCCCCAGCACCACACAGGACAACGGATCGTCCACCGTGTTGATGGGGAGGTTCGTCTCCTCCTTCAGCAGCGTCTCGAGCTCGCGCAGCAGCGAGCCGCCACCGGTGATGACGATACCTCGGTCGACGATGTCGGCGGCCAGTTCCGGCGGGCAGCGCTCCAGCGCCAGCTTCAGCGCCTCCACGATCTGCATGACCGGTTCGCGCAAGGCCTCGCGGATCTCCACCGAGGAAATGCGCAGGGTCTTGGGGATGCCGGCGACGAGATCGCGGCCCTTGATCTCCATCTCCAACTCCTCCGGCAGGGGCGCCGCGGAGCCGATGGTCTTCTTGACGTTCTCCGCCGTCAGGTCCCCGACCAGGAGGTTGTAGGTCTTCTTGATGTGCTGGACGATGGCCTCGTCCATCTCGTCGCCGCCGACGCGGATGGAAGTGTCGCAGACGATGCCGTCCAGAGCGATGACGGCGATCTCGGTGGTGCCGCCGCCGATGTCGATGATCATGTTGCCGCTCGGGCGGCTCACCGGCAGGCCGACGCCGATGGCGGCGGCGATGGGCTCGGCCACCAGGTAGACCTCGCGGGCGCCGGCGTGCTGCGCCGAGTCGCGCACCGCGCGCTTCTCCACCTCGGTGATCCCCGAAGGCACGCAGATGACGATGCGGGGTTTGACGAAGCGCCGCTTGTTCTGCGCCTTTTTGATGAACTCGCGTAGCATGATCTCGGTGATCTCGAAGTCGGCGATGACGCCGTCCTTGAGCGGCCGCACCGCGGTGATGTGATCCGGGGTCTTGCCGAGCATGGCTTTCGCATCGTTGCCCACCGCCACGACCTTGTGGGTGTGGTTGTCCACGGCGACGACGGAGGGTTCGTTGAGGACGATCCCCTGGCCCTTCACGTGCACGACGGTGTTCGCCGTCCCCAGGTCGATCGCCACGTCGTTGGAGAACCAGCTCGTCATTTTCTTCATCATCGTCCCCGTTCCTCCGCCGGCCCGGGAGGGGCCATCAGCAGTGCCCGCTCGCCTTCAAGCTCTCGAACGTGCCGTCCCCGATGATCACGTGGTCGAGCAAGCGGATCCCCACGAGATCACAGCAGCTCTGCAAGCGCCGGGTGAACTCGATGTCCTCGCGGCTCGGCTCTGGGTTGCCGGTGGGATGGTTGTGGGCCACCACGAGCGCCGCAGCGCTGGCCTGGATCGCCGGCTTCAGCACCTCGCGCGGGTGCACCAGTGAAGCCGCCAGGGAGCCGATCGCCACCGTCACCATGTCGATCACCTGATTCTTCGTCGTCAGCAACACCGCGACGAAATGCTCGCGGTCCAGATCACGCAGCGCCGGCTGCAGCAGGCGCGCCACCGCTGCGGGACCGTCCACCGCGCGCCGCCGCAACGGCCGTCCGTACACCGTGCGCCGCCCGAGCTCCAGGCACGCTTCCAGAATCAGAGCGTGCTCGCTGCGAGCGCCAGGAACGCGGCCCAGCTCGGCGCGCGTCGCCTGGGCCAGGGTGCGGAGGTTTCCGAAATGACGCAGGAATCGCTCGGCAAGCTGTGCTCCGCCCCCGCCGCACCCTTCCAGCACCCACGTCAGGAGCTCACGGTTCGAGAGATGGCGCGCTGCAGACACTGCCGGCGGCCGACCCTGGCTGCCCTCGTGCAGGCTCGTCGGGAGGCGCACGGAGGGCTTCACGCAACCCCTCTCGCGATCATGTAACCGCTTGTCTTCAAAGCATCTACGTTCCTGCGGACGCTACCATGGAAGCGCCTGGACCGCAAGCGCTTTTCGAGCCGCGGCGGCGCGCCGGCGGGGAACAGCAAGAAGCGTGCTGCCGCCGGCGGAGAAAGCGACATGGCGCGAGGCGGCGCCGGCAACCACGGTGACGGCCGGATGCTGCCGCTCTTGTCGGCTTGCGGAAGCGCGGCGAGCCCGCGCTGCCCGCATCGCGCCGGGGGCGGCGGCGTAGCGCGGCGCCGCCGCAAAGCGCTTGACGCTGGCATGGGGCGAGTCGCCAGAATCGGCCCGTGCAGCTCCTGGTGCAGAAATACGGTGGCACGTCGGTGGCCACGACGGATCGCATCGTGCACGTCGCGCGCCGCATCGCCGACGCCAAACGCGAAGGGTTCCAGGTGCTGGTGGTGGTCTCCGCCATGGGGCACCACACCGACGAGCTCTTGCGCCTCGCCCGGCAGGTGGCGTCGGCGCCACCGCCCCGGGAGCTCGACATGCTGCTCACTGCCGGGGAGCGCATCTCCATGTCGCTGCTCAGCATGGCGCTCCAGGTGCAAGGCCACGACGCCGTGTCGTTCACCGGCTCCCAGAGCGGCATCATCACCGACACCCGGCATGCGGACGCCCACATCCTGGAGGTGCGGCCGCAGCGGCTGGAGCAGGCCCTCGCCGCCGGGCGCATCGCCATTGTGGCGGGTTTCCAGGGCATGAGCCTGGAAAAGGAAATCACCACCCTCGGGCGGGGTGGCAGCGATACGACGGCGGTGGCGCTGGCCGCGGCCCTCGGTGCGGTGCGCTGCGAGATCTTCACCGACGTGGAAGGGGTCTACAGCGCCGACCCGCGTCTGGTGCCGCGAGCGGCCAAGCTCGATGCCCTGGGGCACGACGAGATGATGGAGCTGGCGGCGCAGGGAGCGCGCGTCCTGCACCCGCGTTGCGTCGAGATCGCCCGGCGCTTCGGGGTCACGGTGCACGTGCGCTCGTCCTTCACCCAAGCGAAGGGGACGGTGATCGGAGCGATGGAGAGCATCGAGAAGGTGGTGATCCGCGGCATCGCCTGCGACGAGGAGGTGGCGACGCTGACGGTGGCCGGCGTGCCCTCGGGGCAGTGCGCCGCCTTGCTCGAGGCGCTCGGCAGCCAAGGCATCGCCACCCGCGTGGTGGTGCAGACCGGGCACGGCGACAGCGGGGAGCTGGTCTGTCTGCTGCAGCGCGACGATGCGGTGCGCGCCGCGGCGGTGCTGCAGACACGCTTGCGCCAGCTGCCGTCGGCGCGACTGGTGCAGGACCACGAGGTGGCGAGCCTCGCCGTGGTGGGTGAAGGGATCCAGAGCCACCCGGGGACGACGGCCGGGATCCTGAGTGCGCTGGCGGCGGAAAACGTTCCCGTCGCCCTGGTGTCGAGCTCGGCGCTGGCGATGATCTGCGTGGTGCCGCAGCGGGATGCGCGCCGGGCGGCGCGGGCACTGCACACCCGGCTCGGCCTCGACGCTCCCTAGCCTGAAGCGGCGGCGGTGGCCCCGTCGCTGCAGCTCGCTCAGGTACGCGTCCCGCGGCTGCGCGTGGGGCGCTGGGCCGCCAGAGCCCACCGTGCCATCTCCGCTTCCGGTGCGGCGGGATGCTGGAGGAGGAGCTCGACATAGTGCGGCCGGGCCTGCGCCAGGCCGGAGCGCGCCTGGGTCAGGCGCGCCAGGCGGAAGAGGGCGAAGGGCACGGCGGGCTCGCCTGGATAGGCGCGGAGATAGTGCCCATAGACCCGGGCCGCCGCTTCGTCCTTGCAGCCCCGTTCGAGGACTCTTCCCAGCTGCAGCTGCAGCGGCGCCGCCAGGACGAAGTCCGGATTGCCGCGCGCCGCTTCGCGGTGCGCTTCTTCCAGCCGATCGAGGCGCTTCTGCAAGGCGAAGCCGGCGCAAGCGCGGCGGAAATGCGTCTCCGCCTCCCCGTGCCGGGCGGTGAGACGAAAGCTGCGCGCCAGCTCCAGATGCCCTTCGGGATCCTCGGGACAGCGGCGTACATAGGCGAGGAACTCCCCCTGCGCCGGGTACCAGGCGGCACTGCCGAAATGTCGCCGCCCCTGCTGCAGGTGCTGTTCCGCGGCCCCTTCGCCGCGCAGGCCGAGGAGCCAGCCCATGCCGATTCCCGCCATCAAACCACCGAGGTGTGAGCCCACCGCCACCGAAGCCGCCGCACCCTGGAGCTGCGCCGCCGCCAGACCGAGCTGCAGCAGGAACCACAACCCCACAGCGGCGAGCACCGGCAGCGTGCGCGTACCCGCTTGGGTGTAGGCCTGCAGTGGCAGAAAAGCCCAGTAACCGACGCGCAACCTCGCCCAGTGCAAGCGCACGAGGAATACCCCCAGGAGCCCGGAGAGTGCACCGGAGGCTCCGAGCACACCCCAACCGGCGGTGTCGGGGAACCAGAGAAGCGCCATCGCTCCCTGCACCAGATTCCCGGCCACGTGACACACGGCGAAAACGGCGGCGAAACGCCAGGCGCCGAGCCGCGCCTCCAGCGCCGGACCGAAGACTCCGAGAGCGAGCAAGTTGGAGGAGAGGTGCAGCCAGTCACCGTGCATGAAGGCGCTCGACAGCAAGGCGGCGAGCGTGGGGTGGGCGGGAACGTAGATGAGGCTCTCTTGGTGGGCCAAGAACCAAGCGGGGTCCAAGAGAGTGACGGCGAAGAGGAGGAGCGCCGTTCCCGCCAAGCTCCAGGTCAGCCACACCGGCCGGGTGGGGCGGACGTCGAGGCCGAGCGGATAGTAGAAGAAAAAGTAGAACACCCGCGGCACTCCCTTCGGGTTGCCGCCGGTGCAAGGCGGGGACCCTTCGGGAAGTGTGGCAGCAGGGCGCGGGATGCCGCGGTGCGCGCTCTCGCAGCGCAGGCTTTCGCGCCCCTGGGGCAAGGACCCCGCCGCGTCACCGCGGCGGGGGCAAGAGCCGGCGGCCGCCGCGCAGGATGGCAGCGAGCTCCGGCGCGTGGAGCGGACTGTCCGGCGCGAGCGAGTCGCGCCGCACCTCGCCGCGGGCATGGATGAAGCGGTGCGCGTCGAGAGCAACGCCGACGTGGCCGATGCGCTCCCGCCCGAAGAAGAGCAGATCGCCGGCGGTGAACTGCTGCACCGGGACGCCGCAACCGAACTGCTGATCCGAATCCCTCGGCAGCGGCACGCCGTGGAGCGCGAAGGCGAACTGCACCAGGCCGGAGCAGTCGAAACCCTTCGGACTCTTCCCGCCCCAGAGATAGGGCACGCCGAGAAAACCTTGCAGCATGTCCAACAACGACGGCGCCGCCGTCTCCCAGAGCCCGCTGCCCGGGCGCAGCGCTTGCCGCCGCACCCAGCCCACGGCCCCGCCGGGAAGCTCGATCTCCACCCAGTCGTCCCGCTCCTGCCGGCGGACGACAGCGGTGCCGAGCGGGCTCTCGGCTACCGGCGCCGCGCCGGGCCCGGGAGTCTCGCGCAGGCGCACCAGGGGCGAGGCGATGCGCGCGTCCGTCCGGGCGGCGAAGGCCGACGGCACCGCGGCGTCGGTCCAGCGCAGGTGCCAGTCCCGCACCCAACCGAGATAGCCATCGGGCAGGCGCGCCAGCAGCCAGCCTTCCTCGTGTAGCAGCGGCTCCAACACCTCTCCTTGCAACGCCTGGGTGGTCTGCGCTGCTTCGTGCTTGGGTTCGGCGCGCACCTCGGCGACGCTCGCCTTCACCCAGGCGCGCTGCGCTTGCAGCTCCGGGGCGGGAAGGAGCACCACCTCGACGCGGCTGCCTGGGAACTGCTGCCGCAGTGCTTCCTGTCCGCGGCGGGCGAAGCTCGCCTCCGTCGCCTCCAGCTGGACGCCGCCGGCGGCGGGACGCAAGCGCCAGAAATGGCCGCGTGGATCCAGGCCTTCCGCCGCCAGGGCGGCGCGGATGCTCGCTTCGAACGGAGCCAGGTCTTGCATCGCTCTCCTAGTCGTCCGCGGCGTTAGTGCGCTGCAAGGTGTACTCGCCGCGCCCGTCGCGATCGACGAAGACGTAGACGGTGTTGCTCGCCGCGTAGGTCCAGCGTTCGATGCGGTCGAAACCCTCCGGATTCGCCATGCTGTCCACCCGATCCGGAGCGCCGCGGGCAATGAAGACCCGGCCGCGGTCGGTGTTCCAGCCCGGCGCCGTGACGCCGAAGCGGAGGTTGGCCTGGCGCACCCGGGCCAGGGCTTGCTCGCGCACTTCGTTCGCCGGCGTGCTCGGATCCGGATCGCGGCGGCGCCAGAGTTCCTGCCAGAGTGACTCGCGCCGCTCCGGCGGCGACGCGGCGAGCGAGTCGGCGGCGCCCGGCGACAGCAGCAGACGGAGCAGCGCCAGCTCTCCGGAGCCCGGCCCGAGGCCTGCCAAGTCGTACAGGGTGAGGGCGAAGGACTGCGTCGCCGCGGCGGTCCGCTCCCCGCTTCGCACCTGCAGAGCGAGCTCGTGCTCCCCCAGGTCTGCCATGGGGAGGTCGAGGGCGAACGGCGTCACCAGACCCTCTCGCGACAGCTTCCGTGTTTCCGGAACCGCCGCGGGCGCCGGCACGTTCGTCGGGGCCTCCAGGGCGCGGACGCTCCAGGAAAGCTCGTACTCCCCCGCTCCGGCGGGGGCGAAATCGTAGATCGCGCCCTGCACCTGCACTGGGGCGCTGCTCGCATCGTACGTGCCACCCAGGAGGAGGCGCTGGCAAGGAGAATCGGCCGCAGGCTCCCCGCCGGCGGGTCGCGCCAGGAGGATGGGTTCGCCCAAGAACAGCGCTGCCGGGGTGGGGGTGGGAACGGTGAACCGCCGGTGCCATGGCGCCCCCCAGGGTCGCCCCTGCACCAGGACGCTGAGCTCCAGGTCCTGGGCTCCGGGCCCGGTGGCGAGATCCACGCACCAGCGCAGCTCGCCGGGGCCGGCGAGGTCGGTGACGGCGAGCTGGCGCGCCCAGGCTCCGTCACCCAGCCGCTTCCCCGAGCGGCTGCGGATGATGCCGCTCAGGACCAAGCGCACCACGCCGTCGCCCCCTCCTAGCGCCGCCAGCTCGCGGCGCGGCAGGGAGGCGCTGATGCGGTAGAGCGGGCGGTCGCTTTCCGTCCACGCCAGCTGCGCGGCGAGGAGGGTGGAGAAAGGCGAAGGCTCGGAGAGCCGCGCCGTGCCGGCGCAACCGGCCACGGCGAGCACGGCCAGGGCCGCGAGCCCGTGGTCGCCACGCCGGGTCCAGGCGCCCTTACCCGTCGCCCACCGCCGGCTCACAATTCGGCGAGCGGCCTTCCCGTGGCCCGATTCAGCCGGGCGCGGGAGATGCGGTAGTCCACGATGGCCTGCACTTCCGAGGCGCGCGTCGTGGTCAGATCGGACTCCGCCGTGGTGACGTCCAGGATGGTCCCGGCGCCGACGCGGAACTTCTCCTGCGCCAGACGCAGGTCCTCGCGGGAACGTTCCACGTTCTCCCGCGCCACGGTGTAGCGCTCCCGTGCTTCTTGCATCTCGTTGACGAACTCGCGAATCTCCCGCACTGCATCCAGCTCCACCTGGCGGCGATTGTACTCCGCCACCCGCTGGTTCGCCTTGGCCTGGCTGATGTTCGCGTACACCTGGTAACGGTCGAAGACGTTCCAGTTGGCGAAGAAGGCCCAAGAACGATTGCGCGTCTTCTGGGCGCCGAAGCGGAACTGCGACTCCTGGTCCGTATAGGCCACGTCGTAGGAGAAATCCAGCGAGGGCAAGAGCGGTCCGCGGGCGACGACGACGCGCTTGCCCTGGGCTTTCTCGACCTCGCGCAACGATTGCACATCCAGGCGGTTGTTGCGGGCGAACTGCACCTCCGCGTCGAAGTCGACGGTCTCTTCTGGGATCGTCGCCAGTGTGGTATCGATGCCGAAATCCGGTTGGTGGAACAGGTTCATGCTGTGCACCAGATTGGCCCGCCCCTGGCGCTCGCCGTTGCGTGCCTGCACCAGGGTCAACCGCGTCTGCCCGAGCTGCACCTGGGACTTGAGGACGTCGCTGCGCGCCGCCGATCCCAGCTCGTACAGCGCCTGGGTGCGATCGAGCTGTTCCTGCGACACCTTCACGGCGTCCTCGGCGACGTCGAGCAGGAGCTGGGCGCGGAGCAGATTGTAGTAGGACTCGATGACCGTGGCTTGCACGACGGTGGAGGTGTACATGGCATCGAATTCGTCGGAGCGAACGGCGTTGTTCGCGGCGCCGATGCGGTAGTAGTTGGCGAAGCCGTCGAACAGACGGATCGACGAGGAGATCTGCACCTGCTTGAACTTCGAAGTCTCGTCGACGTCGCCGAGGTCGACGGTCTGATCCACCGGGTTGGTTCCGAAGGTGAGGGTGTCGCCATCGGTGGTGACGACGCTCTCGATGTTGGTCGGCACCGACGTCGTCTGGGTGACGTCGAAGTCCGTGCGTGTCGCCCGCTGCAGGACAGCCTGCGCATTGAGGTCCGGTCCCAGGGCGAAGATCGAGGCGGTCCGGGCCTTGCGCGACGCCGCCAACTGGGCCTGCCGGCTACCCAGCTGGGTGCTGCCCGCCATGGCGATGCGGATGGCATCGGAGAGACGGAGGAAGGACGGCACCTCGACCTCTTCCGTCGCCGGCCCCGGCCGCGGCACCGGCGCAGGGAGCGGCGGGGTCTGCGCCCCGGCCGGCCGGCCGGCGCCGGACACCGCCAGGCAGACAGCCAGGAGAGAGGTTGCGACAGCCACGCGGCGGCGCATCTTGCACCCAGTCATCGGCGGATCACCTCTTCCAGTGTGGGAGCGGGCGGGGACCCCCGCCCGACGGGTTTCCAATCCTGGCCGCCAGCCGCGGCCTCCTCCTAGTACGTGCATGCTCCCAAGGGGTTACAGGGCATGCCCCTCAGGAGCCCGGTCCGCGGGGGCGCGCCGTGAACGACACCCGCACCGCCTCGGCCTTCTTCATCTCATCCAGGACCCGCTGCACATACCGGTAGTGCGTGCGCCGGTCGCTGTTGAGCGCGACGATGAGATTCGGACTCTCCCGCAGTTTGCGCCCCAGGATCGGGGCGATCTCTGCCACGGCCACGTAAAGGTCGTTGATCATGACACGCCCGTCGGCGTCGATCCAGATGTGCGCGATCTGCTCGCGGGGCTGGCGCATGGTGTTCGTGGCCCAGGGCAGGTCCAGGTGCAGGCCCTGCTCGGGGCGGATGAGCGCCGAGGTGAGGTAGAAAATGAGGAGCAGGAAGGCGATGTCGGCCAAGGATTCGGTGGGAATGCGCGCCAGCGGTTTGTGCCTGGCGTGGAAGCGGCCCGGTGCGCGTCGCATCGCCGCTCACTTCCCCGGCGTGGTGGCGAGGGCAACGCGGCGGCAGCCAGCGAAACGCACCTGATCCAGCACCGCCACCCAGAGCTCGTAGGCGGCGTCGGGATGGGTCTCGAGGATGACGACGAGCTCGGCCTTGCCTTGCGCCTGCCGTTGCCGCTGCCTTTCCACCAGCAGCGGTCCGATCTGCTCCACCCGCACCGGGCGGCGTTCCGCCAGCACGGAGCCGTCGGCGCGGACTTCGAGGCGGAAGACCTCGCTCTGCTGCACGGCGAGGCGCGGGCTCTTCTGCGCGCTCGGCAGCACCACGGGCAAACCGTGTTCGACGCCGAACACCGTGGCGGCGATGAAGAAAATCATCAAGAGGAAGGCGATGTCCGGGAGCGACGCTTGCGGGATCTCCTCCGTCGCGAGTCGCCGCCTGCGTCGCCTCATCGGCCTCCCCGGCGGCCCGGTGCGGCCGCGGCGGCCGCGCCCGGCCGTGGCTCAGGAGCGCAGTTCGTCGATGGTGTTGACCAGCTCGCTGGAGCTTTCCTCCATCTCGATGACGAAGCGGTCGATCTGCTGGAGGAAGAAGTTGTGACAGAGGCTGGCAGGAATGGCGACGATGAGCCCGGCTTCGGTGGTGATGAGGGCCTCGGAGATCCCGCTCGCCACCAACTTGGCGCTCACCTGATCGGCGGCGGCAATGGCGTCGAAGGCGTGGATCATGCCGGACACCGTACCGAGGAAGCCGAGCAACGGCGCGATGGTGGACACCGTGGCGAGCCAGACGAGACCCCGTTCGAGGAAGGAGAGCTCCACCGCCCCGGCGGTCTCGATGGCTTTTTCTACCGCCTCGGAGCCGCGGTTGGCGTGCTTCAGCCCGGAGAAGACGATGGCGGCGATGGGGCCGCGGGTCTGCTCGCAGACACGCTCGGCGGCGGGGACGCCGTCGCGCCGCACCGCGTTCAAGACATCGGACATGAAATTCCGCGTGTTGGTGCGGGCGCGCAGCAAGGTGATGCTGCGCTCGATGATGAAGGTGACGGCGACGACGGAGCAAAAAAGGATGGGCCACATGAAGAGGCCGCCGCGATTGAACCAGTCGAGGACGAGCCAGACGCCGGAGCGCTCCACCGGCGGCGGCGTGGCGACCGCTGGCGCCGGCGGGGTCGTGGGAGGCACCACGGCGCTGGCGGTGGTATCCACCGGTTGGGGCAGCGCGGTTTCCTCGCTCATGGGACGGTCCTGTTGCGACAGGACGGGACGGACCGCCAGGACGCCGGCGGCGAGAATGAACGCGAGCACACTGAGCAGAACGAGAGGTCGATTCTTCTTCATGATCGGCTGGCACTCCGGGCGCGCGGCGCCACGGCGGCGTCCCCTTTCCGGCTGCACGGTGTTCCCTCTTCGCCGCTCGCGAGGCGGTCCTCGACTCCGTCCGGATTCCCGCGGATCTCGATAAACCCTTGGGGATATCGCAATTAGCGGTGAAGCGCGGGAAATATAGCGGCTCCCCCCAGCGCTGTCAACCACCCCAGGAGAGCCGGGCGAAGGCAGAAAACGTTGCCGCTGGCGCCCTCGCCTCGTGCACAGCCGAGCCTCTAGCGTGCAGAAGCAGGCCTTTAGTAGGTGGAGTGCAGTCCCGGGATGTCCAGGGTCACCGAGGATTTGCGCAGCAGGAACTGGCCGAATCCCTGGGTGTCCATGAAGAGCAGACGGAAGCCTGCGTCGATGCCAACGACGTCGCGCGGCATGAGTGGCTGTCCGTGTCCGAGGTAGACCCAGAGCTCGTAGCTGATCAGCTCTCGCGCCGGACCGACGACCCGGCGCGCTTCGCTCTTGAGCTGCGCCTGCTCGGCGCTGCTGCGGAAGTCGCGGGACTGGGTCGGCGCCGGCACCCCCAGCACTTCCTCCGACGCCGGGGTGTAGGGATCGTCCACCTTCGCCACCAGGTCCTCGGCGCCCTCGCCGGCGAGATGGCTGGGCACCGCTTCGGCTTGCACCTCGTTGGGCGGGCCGAAGCGGATGTACACCTTGCCGCGATGGGTGCGGGCGCCGCGGACAGTCTCGGAGAACTGCGCGTCGGCGAAGGCGACGCGGCGCTGGAACTCCGCCTGCAGCTCGTTCAAGGCGGTGTCGGGGGTGGGATCGTGACGCTGCCAGAAGGCGTCGAGGTAGCGCTCCTTCTCCCCGAGCGGCAGGCTGTCGTAGGCCCGGAATTCCTCTTCGGTGAGGATCGTCTCGGCCTCGAACTCGAGGTCGCGGCGCGACTTCCGCCACGACGACAGGGACCAGGCGACATCGAAGCTGCGCCGCGTCGTCACTTGCGCCGCGGCGGTCTGGGCGCTGAGCGTGAGGACATATTGCCCGGCCGGCAAGGTTTGGATGCTGGCACCGAAGTGGAGCTCCTGGCGGCCGGCTTGCTGTACCAGGAGCGAGTCGCGCCAGTGCACGGCGCCGTCGCGATCGTGAGCCACGATGTCGATACGGGCCGGAGCGTCGGTCCACAAGACGCTGCGCACGTGCAGCGAGTCGTTGAGCAAGCCGTAGACCCGCGCCGCGTAGTGCTGCAGTTTCCCGTGTCCCGCCAGGAAGACCGGATCCGAGAGCGCCGGACGGGCGCCGAAATCCGGCACCTGCAAGAGCAAGCGGGCGGTGCCGGTGAGATGCCGCTTCCGCAGTTTGTCCAGGAGACCCTTCTTGAGCCGCGAGAGGTTTTCCACCTGCACCTCGAGGACGTGCTCACCCGGGGCGAGATCGAGGTAGATCTCCGCCAGCTGGTAATCCGTAGCGCGCAGCTGTTGCAGCGCCGGCGCCTCGAGCCGCGAGATCGCCTCGGCCCGTGCCTGCGGGGTGATGCCGCCGAAGTCTTCGAGGAGCTCGTGCACGGCGCGGTCGGAGCGCTCTGCTTCCTGGCGCGGCGCCTCCGGGTCGGAGGCCGGAGCCGGCGACTTCGACTGCAGCGCCGCGAGAGCGCCGCCGGCTTCGTAGGCCAGGGCCAGGAGGTGGAGCTCGGCGCTGTTCTCGCCGGTCTGCTCCAGGAATTCGCGCAAGGGGAATTGCAGCAGCAGCCGGGTCCGCACCAAGCCGTTGTCGGCCGGCGCCATGGCAGCGGCATCGACATAGAACTCGAAATCGCCGCCACCCACGGCGGGGTGCAGCGCCGACGCCAGCACCGCCTCCGGCGCCGGGGTCGTCGGGTCCGCGGCGGTCGCAGGCTCGGCTGCAGCGGCGGGCGCCGGCGCCACCCAGGCGCGCACCGCGACCGTTCCGGCTGCCGCCACCAGGGCGAGGAGGAAACCGGCACGGGCCCGCTCCGGTGGCATACACCGCCCCTCTCTGCGCCTGGCCGGCGAGGGTGGAAACAAAGGACCCGCCCGGATGGTCAGGCGGGTCCCGAAACGAGTCCGTGCCGCGGCGCGCCTCAGTAACGGAACCCGAGGGAAACGCGGTGCACACTGCCCAGCGCCGCCATGTCCACGAACGAGTAGTCGACGTCGACGCTGGTGGACTGGCTGGTCTGCAGCGCGATGCCAGCGCCGGCGGCAAAGCTCTCGGCGTCGAAGTTCACGTTGTAGCCCGAGCGCAGGAACAAGAACTTGTTGTACGAGTACTCGATGCCGAAGTTCTCGTGCTCCTGGTTGTCCGACGGATGGGAGAACTCGCCGACGCCGATGATGGCGTGCGGGCCCGCCCGGTAAGCGTCCACTGACAGACCGACCTTGAAGACCGTGGGGAGCTTCGAAGGGCGATTATCGAAGTCCACCTCGGAGCCGATGCTCTGCACCATCATCCCCAGCTTCATGCCGCGGATCCCGATGCGGTACTGCAGACCGAAATCCCCCACCACCTGGTTCACCGAGCGGTCGGCGAGACCCATGTGCACCCAGGAGACGGTGACTCCGGCGGAGAACTTGTCGGTGAAGTAGCGGGCGTAGGAGAGCCCGAACGACATGTCGCCGGAGTCGAACATCTCGCCGGTGCCGTCTTGACGGAAGACGGTGCGCACCACCTGGGGATCCATGGTCAGACCGCGGGCATGGAGCGACACCTTGCCGCGGACGAAGGCCGGAGCGAAGGTGTAGTTCGCATAGTCCAGGTTGATGTCCGCCGGCCATTCGGAATGGTGCAGGGCGATCACCGTGCCCTGCACGTCCACCAGTCCGGCGGGGTTCCAAAAGGCAGCCGAGGCGTCGTCGGCCACCGCCGTGAAGGCGCTGCCCATGCCGGTGGCACGGGCGCTGACGCCGATCTTCAGGAACTGGGCTGCATAGGTGCCGACCTTCTCGAAGACATCCGAAGCCGCCGCGGCCTGCGGCAACACGGCTCCGACGAGGGCCAGCGCCAGGACTCGTTTCACCTTCGACCTCCAGACCGGGTGGCCACCACCTGCCACCGACTGAACCGTTGCCAGCCCTATCGGATCACCACGAACTTGCCGACGAAACGGTCGAAGCCGTCGGCTTCCACGGAGAAGAGATAAACGCCGCTGGTCACTTCCTGCCCGTTGCGCGACAGGAGGTCCCAGGCCAGCGACCCGTCCCCTGCCGAGCCATCGAAAGGCAACTCGATCACCATGTCGCCCGCCAGGGTGTAGACGGTGACCGTACCCCGCTTGGCCGGCAGGTGATGGAACTCGACCTTGAGCCCGGTGGGATCGTCGTTGTTGGGCTGCAGTTGCCAGTCGGAGAGCGACTTCGCCGTGGCCGGGTTGGGCACGACGTAGATCTCGTCGCTGGCCTGATCGAACTGCGCCGATTCCAGGGCGTTGGTCGGCGGATTGATGTAGACGAAGCTCGAGTTCGGATCCCCCGCCAGACCGGGCCCGACCACCTCGTACACCCCGTCCCCGTTGGTGTCGTCCAGCTTGTGGTCCGTGGCGGTGACGCTATAGAAGTAGTGGGCTCCGCTGTGCGGCGGCGGCGCCACCTCCTGGCACATGCCTTCGGTATTGCAGCGCGTCAGCACCTGGGCGCTGCCGGTCACCACCGGGGGGCACTTGCCGTCGGCGGGACAGGCGATGGTGACGCAGTCGTTGGGGTTCGAGGCGTTGTTGATGCACCCCGTGGTCTTGAAGGGCGGATCGGAGTAGCGGTAGTACCGCGTGCCCTTGGCGAGCGCCTTCGCCGTGTCCCGCTGGTCCGGTGAAAACCCGGGCAGGTCCGGCGCATCGAGGAAGGGATGGGCCGCGAACCACTCGCGGTAGAACTCCACCGCCGCGTCCGGGATGTTCGGCGCGTAGCGGATGTTGTCGAGGCCGGTGTTGGAACCGACGATGTTCCGCGGCAGATCGTACTCCGCCAGCAGCATCCACAGGCTCGACCCGGGGCCGGTGTTGACGTCCGTGCCCAGCGGGCGCGTCCAGTTGTCGGCGCGCCAGATGCGGAAGGACTCGAAGTCCAGGACGTTGAGCCGTAGATCCGGGGTCGTTTCGCTGAAGTTGTCCCAGAGCACGTCGGTGCGGTTCTCGCTCCCCACCAGGCGCATGCGCGGCGGCGGCGGCGCCGTGCTCACCAGCCAGTGGATGAGGCACTCCCGGCCGTCCACCCCGGTGGGCAAGTTCGTCTGCCGTTCGAGCTCGCAGTCGCCGTTGATCCACTCGCAGCCTTCCGCCGGGACGGTGACGTAGCACCTCTCGTCCGACGGCGGCGCGAAGTCGCAGAGACTGTCGCAGGGATTGATGCGGAACGGCGGGTGGCCCAGGAGAGCCGGCCCACACACCGGGGTCTCGCGGCCGAGCATGCCGGTGCTCGGGTCCTCGTCGCAGTCGAGGTAGACACCGTCGTAGGTGAGCTGCGCCTGCTTGGCGTTCTCGATCATGCCGTCGAAGAAGCGGCCGATCACCAGCGCCGCCTGGAAGCCCAGGGTCTCGCCCGGCCCCACCTCGGCGAAAGGCCCGGCGGAGACGAGCATGCGGTAGTCGTCCTTCTTCTTGGCGATCTGTTCGGGCCTGAGGCCGGTGACCGCGTCGGCCGGCGGCAGCGACTTCGGCGCCGTGCCGTCGAGGACGCGGTAGCGTTCGTCGTCGTTGTTCGGGTCGCCGCCCTGCTCGAAGCCCGCCGAGCCGGAGAAGAAGCGGAAGTTGCGCAGGCTGATGGTGGCGCCCGCGGCCTCGGCGCTCGGATCCTGGGCGCCGAGGAACATGATGCCCACGTAGCCCTCCGACACGCCCTCGTCGCCGTCGTCGTCGAACATGTAGCCAATGGAGATCTTGACGTTTTTCGTCGCCAGACCCAGGCGGGCGCTCTCGATGCCCTCCCAGAAGCCGGCATAGTCGTCGTCCGAGACCTGCTCGCGGTTGCGCGGACCGATGTCGCAGTCGGCGAAGAAGCCGATGTAAACGTTGTAGATGGGCGTCTCGTTCGCGGTGTTGTTGATGAGCTTGTAGTCGAAGGCGATGAAATCGTCGATGAGCTTGTCTTCCCAGCACAACGACGACTGCTGCACCTTGAACTCCAGGGGCACGTGCTCCGGCCAGCGCTGCTTGATGTTGGGATCGATGTCGCTGTACTCGCAGAAGAACATCTGGTTGGAGATGCCGGCGAAGTCCTCGTCGATGCGCCCGTCGCCGTCGTTGTCCCGGCTGTCGAGCCAGTCCTCGTCGATCTTCTTGTCGCCGTCGTCGTCGGCGTTGGGGGCGGGCTTGCGCGCCCCGCCGGGGGCCAGCTCGCGGGTCTGGTAGATGTGGTCGAGCTCCGAGAGGCCGGGGCGGAACTCGATCTGGAAGGCGGCGGTGGTCACCGCCTTCTCGGCATTCTTCTCGGCCCCGATCCACAGACCGGCGATATAGAGGTACTCGGTTTCGCTGCCCGCGGGCCATTGCGCCGAGGGGGCGCTCTCGAAGGCGTTGCGCGAACCCGGGGCCGAACCGATGATGCCGAAGTTGGCGACGTGCACGAGCACGTTGCCGCAGTTGTGCACGTTCTTGCCGTCCAGCTCTATGATCCCCCGCATCCCCGGATAGCGGTTGGTGTCGAGGAGATCCGCGGGCAGTTCGAAGTTCCCGCGTGCGGAGGCGCGCGAGGCGACGCCGAGGAACAGGACGAGCGCCGCTGCGGCCTGGAACCCTTTGCGTGTGTCTAGCCTCATCGTTCTCGCCTTTCCGAAGTCGCCGCCGTCACGCGGCGCCGCATCTTCTAGAACTCGAAGCCCAGGCCGAGGCGGAAGTATCGGCGTTGTCCGAACACGGTGGGGTCGTTCACCGGGTAGAACTCGTCGCTGCCATCCTGGTCGGTGTCCTGCAGATAAGCGCCGCCGAACTGGCCGATCTCGGTGGCATAGGGCACGTAGGCCGAGGTGGCGTCCCGGAGCCCCGGTGTCACGCCGTTGCCCTGGAGGCTCACGACCACGCGGTCGTCGAGCAAGTTGCGCCCGTCGAGGAAGATGCGCAGGTTCTGCCCGTAGACGCGGAAGAACTTCTCGCCCCGGAAGTTGATGATGTTGGTGGCCGGGTAGCGCCGCGAGTTCTCCAGCGTCGGATCCTGCTTCTTCTCGAAGCGGAAGAACGGCGTCCACGGCAGGCCGCTGCCATAGGAGTAGACGAAGCTGGTGGACCAGTCGCCGGCCTTGGCCAGGGTGAGCGTCGTGTTCACCGTGTGGCGCTGGTCCCAGTCCAGGGGCAGCTCGCCGGTGGGGATGTAGGAGAACCCCGCCGCCTGGCGGCCGAAGTCCGGGTTGGAGGAGACGCCATCGGCGTAGGAGAAGGTGTAGGACACCTCGAGGGCGAAGTTGTTGGCGAAGGCGCGCCGCACCCCGAGCTCGACGCCGCGGCTGCTGGCGAAGGCCCGGTTCACATAGCGGAAGTTCTGCGTCCCGGTGGAGTCGTCAGTGATCTCGATGGACGACACCAGACCATAGTAATCCTTGTTGAACAGGGCGAACTGCGCCGAGACGTTGTTGGTGAACTGGTGGTGGATCCCCGCCTGGTAGGCGATAGAGGTCTCCGGCTCCAGGTTCGGGTTCCCCAGCGTTCCCAGCGCTTGGTTCACGTCCTGGGAGGCGAAGATGAAGTTCTTCTCCGGGAACTGGATGAAGCGCCCGTAGTGGAAGTTGAACACGTCCCGGTCGGTGATCGGGAAGGCGAGCCCGAGCCGGGGGCTCCACTGCGTCTGCCAGCGCTGCACGTCGCGGGGGATCTCGTCGCTGTGGATCTGGACGCCGATCCCCGAGCCGGGGGAGAAGAAGTCGAAGCGGACGCCGCCGTTCACCACCATGCCTTCGTACTCCCAGCGGTCCTGGACGTAGAAGGAGCCCTCGGGGTTGAAGTTGTGGAAGACATTCCGCCCCAGGCCCGGGGGGTCGAGATACTGCTGCTGCAGGGCCGGCGAGTTCAGCTGCGACTGATCCAGGTCGTTGTACTCCACCAGCAGGCCGCCCTTGAGCCGGTGCCCCCGCCAATGCTGCGAGGTGATGTCGCTGCGCATGAGATAGGTCACGGTGTTGCGCCGGCTGTAGAAGGGCCGATCGTAGGCGGTGACGAAGAAAGGCACCTTCGGGTCGGTGTAGAAGTCCACGTTCCCCAGACGCTGCGGGCCCCGGCCCGGCACCCAGATGAACTGGCGGGCGCTGGCGAAGTCCGCCGGCGCCTGACCGTTGACCGTGCTGGTGACGTCGAAGGCGAGGCGGGAGAGCTTGACCTCGTAGAAGGTCTTGGGCGACAGCGTGTGGGTCAACGTCCACTTGAGCTGCTGGCTGTTGTTCTCCGTCGTCGAGCTGTGCTCGGCGGAGTTGTAGTAGGCCTTGTTGGTGTCTCCCACCGCCCCTTCCAGATCCGGGACCCAGGTGCTGGAGGGATTCTGCCAGCCCTCGAACATGAGGAAGTCGATGACGGCGTAGTTGATCCTGCCCTGGGTGTCGAGGACGCGCACGGCACGGATGGTGGCGTTCTCTGCCGTCGGCACCAGACAGTAGACACAGTTCCCATCCTCCTCGATGGGCACGAAGCTGGCGGTCGCCGCGGTCTGGCGCCAGGGACCGTCGAACACCGTGACGTTGCCCGAGGGGAGGAAGTAGCCGCGCTTGAAACGATTCGGCCGCAGCGACTGGTAGGTGAGGACCTTCGCCGGGTAGCCCTCGGTGGTCCAGTTGTGGAAGTAGGGATCATTCTTGGACTGGGAGAGGGTCATCTCGCCGGACATCTTCACGCCCTTGGGCAGCTTCCAATCCAGGCGGCCCTGGGTGCGGAAGTCCGAATCCACCCGCTCCTTGAAGGTGATCCCCATCCACTCGTGCTCGGGGTACCTCTTGGTGCTCAAGAACTCCCCGTCCACGAAGGTCGCTTCGCCGGACACGTAGTAGGTCAGGTCCCGGAACGGTGTCGGCCCGCCGAAGCCGAGAGAGTAGCGGTCGTAGTTCTGGAAGGTCTTGTCGGCGCGGCCGTAGTCGTCGGTGGTGAAGCGGAAGTTGCCCTCGAAGTTGCGGCCCCCGGAACGGGTGGTGAAATTGAGGACCCCCGACGAGGCGTTGCCGTACTCGGCGTCCATGCCGCCCGTGATCAGCTCCTGCTGCGCCACCGAGAGCAGGCCCAGGTCGACGCTGCCGCCGGAGAGCGGGTCGTCCACCGGGACGCCGTCGATCCGTACGGACAACTCGCCGGAGCGGCCGCCGCGCACGTGCAGCTCGCCGCCCTGGACGACGACGCCGGTGTTGAGCGCCGCCCCCTCCGCCCACTCGTCGACGGGGAGCGAGAGGATCTCTTTGTCCGTGGTCACATGGGAGGTGTCGGAGGCCTTGACGTCCACCTTGTGGGCTTCGCTGGTGACGGTGATCGTCTGCACCACACCGGCCACGCCCTTCTTCAGGTGGAAGTCGATCAGCGTGGCCTTGTTGGCATCCACCCGCACGTCGCTCATCGTCATCGGATCGTAGCCGACGAAGCTGGCCTTCACCTGATAGGTGCCGACGGGGACGAGATTGATGGTGAATTGCCCGCCGTTGCGCGCCATGGCACCCATGGTGGTGCCGAGGATGATGATGTTGCTGAAATCGAGAGGCTTGTTGGTCTCGCGGTCGACGATGGTGCCCTTGATGGAACCCACCGCGGCCTGCTGCGCCTGCGCCGGCAGACTTGCGAGCACCACCGCACCAAGGACAGACGCACACCGCAGCGCCACGGTGCGGAGCAGTCTGGCCATCACTCGCTCACTCCCCTCTCGTGACTCCGGCAGATGCATCGATTCCTGCGGGCCGCGGGGGAAAAAGCGACTTGCTCACCATGCCGTGCGAGAGGCTCGACTGCGACCCCAGCGCCGAGCCGCCTTCACTTGCTTTCAGAAACAAAGAAAGAGAGTCGATGAAGACCTCCGGGCTCGGTCTGCCGGTGGGGGTCGGCGATCGAACTCTCTTAGCCTCAGCCACGAAGGCATTGGGCCTATCGGAAATGCCGGGAGCCTCGCGTGGGCCCCAGCAATATAGGTCCCCCCTCGGGTGGTGTCAATCGCTTGGTGCCGATGCAGGTTACGAGAGTCCAGGCAGGACGGCTTCCGGACCCAGCGAAGATCTCCGCCGAGCGGCGGTCGGGTTTCATCCAACCGCTCCGGGCAAGTCGACGAAACAGCGGCTCCAGTGCTCCGGACCGAGCCACCGGGGTTCCGGATCCTGTTGCAGGCAGCGTTCCACCCGGAACGGGCAGCGCGCCTGGAAGGGACAGTGGGAGGGCAGGTTGCGGGGATCGGGCGCCACACCTGGGATGGGCTCGAGCCGTCGTGGCGCAAGCAGGAGCCCCGGCCGGGCCCGGAGGAGCGCCCGTGTATAAGGATGTGCCGGTGCCGCGAACACCTTCGAGGTGGGCCCGGTCTCGACGATCCGCCCGGCATACATCACCGCCACGCGTGCCGCCGTCTCCGCTACCACCGCCAGGTCATGAGTGATGTGCAGAACCGCCAGGTCGTGCGCCGCCTGGAGCTCCGCCAGGAGGGCGAGGATCTGGGCCTGGATGGTGCGATCCAGGCCGCTCGTGGCCTCGTCGGCGATGAGAAGCTGGGGTTGGCAAGAAAGCGCCAGGGCGACGGCGACGCGACGACACATCCCACCCGAGAGCTCATGGGGATACTGGCGCGCCACACGCTCCGGATCCGGGAGGTGGACGGAACGGAGGAGCTCGAGAGTCTGGGCTCGGGAAGCCGCCCGACCCATCCTCAGGTGTTCCCGCAGCAACTCGCCGATCTGGTCGCCGCAGGTCCGCACCGGGTTGAGCGTGCTTTGCGGTTCCTGGAAGACCATGGCGATGCCGCGACCGCGTACCTGCCGTAAGGCCTCCCGGTCGAGCCGGCGCAAGTCCTGGCCGTCGAAGCGGACCTCCCCGGAGACGATGCGACCTGGCTCGGGCACCAGGCCGAGGATGGAGAGCGCCGTCATCGTCTTGCCGCTCCCCGACTCCCCGACGAGACCCAAGACCTCACCCCGCCCGAGACGCAGGTTCACCCCGGCGAGAACCTGGGAGGTCCCGGCTTCGGTCTCGAAGCAGGTGCGCAGGTCCTCGACCGAGAGGAGCGGTTCGGGCTCTGCTCGCAGAGGACGGGCGGCGCTCATGGGCTCGTGCTCCGCTCCGGCCCCACCGGCAGGCGCGGGTCGAGGAGATCGCGCAAACCGTCACCGACCAGATTGTGGGCGAGAACGGTGAGCGTGATCAGGAGCCCCGGGAAGGTGGCGAGCCACCAGGCGCTCCGCCATTCGCCGCGGGCTTCGTTCAGCATCGCCCCCCAGCTCGCCCCCGGCACCTGCACACCGAGGCCCAGGAAGGAGAGCGCGCTTTCCGCCAGGATGGTGTTCCCCACCATCAAGGTGGCGGCGACGAGAAGCGGGGCGGTGCAGTGCGGCAGCACGTGGCGAAGGAGAAGGCGCGGCGTCGGCACTCCGAGGGCGCGCCCGGCGGTGACGAAGTCCTGCTCACGCAAGGAGAGCACCTGGGTGCGGACGAGTCGCGCCGTGGACATCCAGCCGGTGAGGCCGAGAACCAAGGTCAACAACCAGATCGACGGCCCCCAGAGCGCGATGGCGAGGAGCGCCAGGAACAGACGCGGGAAGGCCAGCAACAGATCGACGCCGCGCATCAGCGCCGTGTCCATAGCGCCACCGGCGAAACCCGCCACCAGACCCACGGCGGTGCCGATGGAGACCGCCACCAGGACGGCCAGCATGGCGACGCCGAGAGAAAGGCGGGCGCCGAAGAGGAGGCGGGAAAACACGTCGCGTCCGATCGCGTCGGTGCCGAGCCAGTGCTCGCTGCCGGGAGGAACGAGCCCCATCCGGGTGAAGCCGGCGGGATCGTAAGGAGCGAGCCAGGGGGCGAGGAGCGCCAGGAGCCACAGCAGGCCGACGACGACGGCGCCAGCCACGGCGGCACGATGGGCGGTGAAGCGGCGGAACGACATGCTCAACTTTCCATCCGGATGCGCGGGTCGAGCCAGGAGGCGAGCAGATCGGCGAGGAGGGAGCCGGCCACCGCGGTGACGCCGGCGAGAAAGGTCGTCGCCATGATCACCGGGTAGTCGCGCTGGCCGATGGCATCCACGGTCAACCGCCCGAGCCCGGGCCAGGAGAACAGGCTCTCGATCACCACGGTGCCGCCCACGAGGGCCGGGATGGACAAACCCACCAGCGTGACCACCGGGAGGAGCGCGTTGCGCAGCGCGTGGTGCAGGACGATGGTGCGTTCGCGCAAGCCCCGGGCGCGGGCGGCGCGGACGTAGTCCTGGCTCAGGACCTCGATCATGCCGGCGCGGGCGAAGCGGAAGATCGAGGCGGCGCCGCCGACGCCGAGAACGAAGACCGGCAGCAATAGATGGAGGAGCGAGTCCGCGACGCGTGCCGCCCAGGAAAGGCTGGCGGCGTCGAGGCGATGCGCTTGCCCCGAGGGCAACCATTGCAGCTGCCAGGAGAAGAGGAGCAGCAGCATCAAGCCGAGCCAGAAGGAGGGGATGGAATACACGAGCAACGCCCCCAGGCCGAGACCGAGATCGGTGCGCCGGCCCCGGCGCAGCGCTGCCACCACCCCCAGGGTGACGCCGAGAAGCAAACGCACGGCGAGGGCCGCCGCCGCGAGGCGCAAGGTGTACGGCAGGGCTTCGAGCACGATGTCGCGCACGGCGCGGCGCTGGCCGATGCTGACGCCGAAGTCGAAATCGAAAAGGAAGGAACGCAGCCAGCGGCCGTACTGCACCGGGAGCGGCTGGTCCAGACCGAACTGGCGCTCCAGGTGCGCCAGCGTCGCGGCGTCGACCTCGCCGACGGCGTAGCGCTGCAGGGGATCGCCCGGGGCCAGGTGGCTGACGAAGAAAACCAGGGTCAGGAGCCCGAGGATCAGGAAGACGGAAACGAGGAGCCGGCGGGCGACGAACGCGAGCATACGCCCACTATGCGAGGCTCCAGGCGGCGTCGCAAGTGCGGAAGGCGCCCGCCAACTCCTCAGGGCTCAGGAGAGCGCTGGGCGCGCGGAACCCACCACTCCGGCAGGTTCCAGAAGGTGGAGAGCACGGTGGGGCGGACCCCTTGCACCCGGGCCGCGAAGACGGTGAAGCGCGGCTCCTGGAAGAGGAAGAGATAGGGCTGCTGGGCGTAGACGCGCCGCTGCAACGCCGCCAGCAACTCCTCTTCGCTCGGTCCTGGTTGCTCCAAGCGCAAGCGGACGAGAAGGCTGTCCACGCCGGGGTCGTTGAAGCCGCCGTAGTTGAAACGGTCGGTGGCTTCGGAGTGCCAGACGTCCTCCAGAGGCTGGCCGCGGCGCGGGAACCATTGGCCCAGGTAAGCTTCGAAGGCGCCGCGCTGCAAGCGGGCGTAGAACTCTTCCACCACCAAGACGCGCACGCTCACCTCGATCTCGAGATCCCGGAGCGCGCGAGCCACGGCGGCGGCGCTCTGCTCGCGCAGCGCGTCGTTTTCCGGGACGAGAAGGTTGAAGGCGAGCCTAGCGCCGCCGCGGTCGCGGATGCCGTCCCGGTCGTGGTCCTGCCACCCCGCGGCGTCGAGGAGGGCGCGCGCCTGCTTCAGGTCGTGCGGCAGGACGCTCGACGTATCCGGAAGGCCGAGCACCGGCACCAGCGGCCCTCGCGCCACATCACCTTGACCCAAGGTGAGATCCCGGCACAACCGCTCGACGTCCACCGCCATGGCGGCGGCGCGGCGCACCGTGAGGTCGCCGAAGCGCGCGTCGCGCAGGTTCCAGCCCACATAGAGATAGGAAGCGCCGACGAAGGCGAGGAGCCGCGCCTCGCGCACGCCGCGCAGCGCCTCCGCTTGCGCCGCCGGCAAGGCATCGACGACGTCGACGGCGCCGTCACGGAACTGCTGCACGGCGATTTCCGGCTCGAGGGAGCGCACGATGACGCGGTCGAGCCGCGGTGGCGGCCAGCCCGAATCCTCGCGGCGCTCGAGGACCAGAGTATCGGTGCTGCTCTCGACGACGCGGAAGGGGCCGCAGGAAAGGGGCTTGCGGCTCACCGGCCATTCATAGAGATGGCGCGGGTCGGGATCGGGCCCGAGGACGTGGGCCGGGAGCGGCGCGATCAGAGCGTCCCGGAAGCGCTCGCGGGAAAACTCCAGCAGGTCGAAGTAGAGCGTCGAGTCGTCCAGCGCCACCACGTCGCGAACGAGACCGTAGCGCGAACGTTCGTGACCCGGCGCTCCGGGATGCAGCATGACGTGAACGGTGAGGGCGAAGTCGGCGGCGGTCACCGGCACGCCGTCCTCCCAGAAAGCGGGGCGCAGGCGAAAGAGGAGACCCGGCTGCAGCGGGCGCGGCGCCCGCGCCATGAGCCACTGGATGTCTCCCTGCTCCGTGACCCGGCCGAGCGGCGGCGTCACGTGCACCATGAATTCCTCGGTGGCCGGGCGCACGGCGCGCACCGGGGTCAAGAAATCGAAGGGTTCCAGGATGGCGATCGCCAAGCTGCCGCCCGGCTCCGGCGTCACCGGCACAGGGGCCGCCTTGTGTTCGCAACCGGGGGCGAGCAGGGCGGCAGCGAGCAAGAGCAGGAGAAGAACCGGGGCTTCGCGGCGGTGCGTCGTCGAGAGCGGAATCAGTCCGCCTGGCCGATCTGCTCGTTGTACTGCTCCGCGGTGAGCAGGCGTTCGAGCTCGCGTGGATCGTCGAGGCGCACCTTCACGAGCCAGCCGTCGTCGTAGGGGCTTTCGTTGATCAGCGTGGGCAGGTCCACGAGCTGCTTGTTGACCGCCACGACCTCGCCGGAGACGGGGGAATAGAGGTCGCTCACGGTCTTCACCGCTTCGATGGTACCGAAGGATTCCATCTGCACCAGCTTGTCCCCTTCTTCGGGCAGCTCGACGAAGACGATGTCTCCGAGCTCGGACTGGGCGAAGTCGCTGATGCCGATGGTGGCGGTGCCGTCCTCCTCGAGACTCACCCACTCGTGTTCCTGCGTGTACCTGAGCTGCCGGGGGATGTACGGCATGTCCTTCTTTCCTCCTGGATTCGCGAGCCCCGGTCCACGGACCTCACGCCTGCGCGCTCGGAGCGTGGAACGGTAGCGCCACGCGGCGCGCCCCCACCTCGCGGCCGCGCACGACCACGGCGAGCGGCGCCTCGGCGGCGTCGCTCTGCACCAGCGCCAGTGCCAGACTACGGCCGAGGCTGGGTGCGAAGGTGCCGCTGGTCACCTTCCCCACCTCTCGACCCTGGCCGCGGACTGCGAAGCCGGCGCGGGCGATGACTCGATCGGCCAGCTCGAGGCCGAGAAGCCGTCGCGGCACGCCCTGCTCTTTTTGACGTACGAGCGCCTCCCGGCCGATGAAGTCCGGCTTCTTCAGCTTCACCGTCCAGCCGAGCCCGGCTTCCAGAGGCGAAGTGTCCTCCTCCAGCTCGTGCCCGTAGAGGCAGTACGCCACCTCGAAGCGCAAAGTGTCCCGGGCTCCGAGCCCCGCCGGCCCCAGGCCCAGCTCGCCACCCTGGGCCAGGAGATCCTCCCAGAGAGCCGGGGCGCGGGAGGCCTGCACGTAGATCTCGTAGCCCCTTTCGCCGGTATAGCCGGTGCGCGACACCGCCAGCACCTCTCCCGCTCCAGCGAGGAAACGATAGTAGGGCAGCGTCGCCGCACGCTCACCCAGGTCGCCGAGGAGGCGCGAGCGGCGCAGGATATCCGGGCTGCGCGGGCCTTGCAAGGCGAGGAGAGCCACCTCGTCGCTGCGGTCCTGGAGCTCCGTCTGTGGCTGCAGGTGCTCCCGGGACCAGGCGAGGATCTTCGCCGTGTTGGCGGCGTTGACCACCATCATGAAACGGTTGCCATCCATGCGGTAGACGAGGACATCGTCGCGCACGCCGCCACGAGGATTGCAGAGCGGCGTGTAGAGCACCTGGCCATCGACGAGCGCGGCGACGTCGTTGGTCGCCAGCCGGTCGAGCGTGGTCAGGGCGCCGGGACCGCTGAAGAAGAGCTCGCCCATGTGGCTGACGTCGAAGAGCCCGGCGGCGCGGCGCACGCGCTCGTGCTCCTTGATCAGGCCGTCGTACTGGATGGGCATCGACCAGCCGGCGAACTCCACCATGCGGGCGCCGCACTGCCGGTGCTGCGCCTCGAGCGGCGTCGATCGCGGCTCTGTCTTGGCGGCGGAGATGGTGCGCTCCCGTCGTCCGGCGCGCCCACGCGCGCCTCGCGGAGCGGATGATAGCGGCTCGATGCAGGGGGCGGAAGCCCTGCGGGTGCGACGGCGCGCTGTTTCCGGCGACATCCTGTCATGCCTCCGGCGTTCTCGCCGTGCCGCGCGGATCATTCTGTCGCAGGCGGCCCGCGGCGGCTCGTGGCGCTCCACGCCTCCACCGCAGGTCGCCCGCCGTAATCCGAGTACATATACGGACTTCGATGCGACACCCAGATGTCGCTGCGGGCCAGCGTGGCGTTGGCATCCCGCTGGCTTTCCGCCGCCGCAGTGTCGCCATCGACGTGAAGCGCCTTTGCTGCAGCGGCGACGGATCGCCCGGCAGAGAGCGACGACGACGACGCGCGGGCGCGATACCGCGTTCGATCCGGCAACACCGGCGGCGGCGACGGCCACCGACGGTCCGATGGGGACGGTGCTCCGGCGGAGGCACCGTCCCCTCCCCTCCCCTCGCGCGACCGCCCGGCATTCTCATGCCGGTGGCAGCGAACGAACGGGCAAGCGTGCGGTGTCGGGCTCGCCACGGACACGGGGCGGGACGAGGCGACCCGGCCCGCCGCACGCATCCAGCCGATGCTAGAATGCGAGCGCACGACGCCAAGCCGCCGGGAGCGCTCGTGGATCGACTCCTCCTCCTGATGACGACCACGACCTACAAGGCGGAGGCCTTTCTCGCCGCCGCCCGTACTTTGGCTGTCGAAGTCGTCGTCGGCAGCGACCGGCCCCAGGCACTCGCTTCCCTGCATCCCCAAGGTCACCTGGCGCTCCCCTTCGCGGACCTCGAAACGGCAGTGCGCCAGGTGCTGACCTTCGCCGCGTCGACACCGCTCACGGCGATCGTCGCCGCGGACGACGAGGGCGTGGTCCTGGCAGCGCACCTGGCCCAGTCTCTCGGCCTCGCTCACAACAGCGTGGACGCGGTACGGACGGCGCGCGACAAGTTGTCCACTCGTCGAGCGCTGCAGGCGGCGGGTCTGCTGGTGCCGGGCTTCCGCGCTGTGCCGCGCGACTCCGATCCCGAGCGCCTCGCCGCTCGAGTCGACTACCCCTGCGTCGTCAAGCCCCTCGCCCTCTCCGGCAGCCGTGGCGTCATCCGCGCCAACGGGGCGGCGGAGTTCGTCGCCGCCTTTTCCCGTCTCGCCGCTATCCTCTCCGGCCCGGATCTGCGCGACGCCGAGCACACCCAGCAGATTCTGGTGGAGGACTACATTCCCGGCCTGGAGATGGCGCTCGAAGGTCTGCTGCAAGACGGCGAGCTCCGGACACTCGCCCTCTTCGACAAGCCCGACCCCCTGGAGGGTCCGTTCTTCCAGGAGACGATCTACGTCACGCCGTCCCGCCAGCCGCGGGCGTTGCAGTCCGAGGTGGTGGACACGGTGCGCGCTGCCGCGCGGGCGCTCGGTCTCCGCACCGGGCCGCTGCACGCCGAAGTGCGTTGCAACGCCGCGGGGACCACTCTCTTGGAAGCGGCGCCGCGTTCCATCGGCGGCCTCTGCGCCCGGGCGCTCCGCTTCGGCGCCGGGGAGGTGTCCCTGGAAGAGCTGGTCTTGCGCCAGGCCCTGGGCCGCGACACCGCTGCCCTCGAGCGCGAGCCGCGCGCCGCTGGAGTGATGATGATTCCCATCCCCCGGGCTGGTATCCTGAGGCGGGTCGGTGGCGTGGAGGCGGCTCGGGAGGTGGAGCACGTGGAGGACGTGCGCCTTACCGTCGCCAGCGGACAGCCGGTGCTGCCACCCCCGGAAGGCGGGCGCTACCTCGGCTTTCTCTTCGCCCGCGCCGCGACGCCCGAAGCAGTGGAGGCAGCGCTGCGCCGCAGTCACGCGCGCCTGGTGCTGGAGATCGAAGACGCCGCGGCGCCGCCGCACGGCTCGACGGCAACCCCGTCACGGAGGGAAGGGCGATGAGCACGAGGAGAGGGCGATGATCACGATCACCGAGGCGGCGAGCAAACAGCTGAGCGAGATCCTGGAGTCTCAGGAAGGCAAGGATCACTGCCTGCGTCTGGCGATCAGCGGGCGCGGCGCCCAGGGTTTCGAGTACGAGCTCACCCTCTTGCGCCTGGACGAGAAGTCCGCCACCGACGTGGTGGTGTCGAGCGGCGCTCTCACCGTCCTCGTGGACGGACCGAGCCAGGAAGACCTGAAGGGCGCCACCCTCGACTTCGTCCTGCAGGCCGGCGGGCAAGGCTTCAAGATCGACAATCCCAATCCGCTGTGGCGCGATCCCGTGGCGCTCAAGGTGCAGCGCGTCATCGACACAGAGATCAATCCTGGAGTCGCCACCCACGGCGGCTACGTGGCACTCCTCGACGTGCGGGACGGCAAGGCCTACATCCGCCTCGGCGGCGGCTGCCAGGGCTGCGGCATGGTGAGCGTGACGCTGAAGCAGGGGATCGAGAAGTCCATCGTCGGCGCCGTGCCCGAGATCGCCGAAGTCCTGGACACGACGGATCACGCGGCGGGACAGAATCCGTTCTACCAGCCGGCGAAGAGCGGCCACTCGCCCTTCGACTGAGCGCCGTCGCGCCGTGCTTCAGGCGTCCTGCGCCAGGCGCAGCCCCTGGAAGTTCCAGCGCTGGTGGGGATAGAAGAAGTTGCGGTAGGTGGCGCGGATGTGCGACCGCGGCGTGGCGCACGAGCCCCCGCGCAACACCACCTGTCCGCTCATGAACTTGCCGTTGTACTCGCCGAGCGCTCCGCGCTGCGCGTGATAGCCCGGATAGGGCGCGTAATCGCTGCGCGTCAGCTCCCAGACATCGCCGAAAATTTGGCGCAAACCTTGGGTGGATCCACGTCCCGACGCGGTCGCCAAGGCGGGCGCGTGGGCGGGCCGGGGTTGCAGAGCGCCGGATTCGACGAAGTTGCCTTCCCGGGGCGATGACTGCGCCGCGAGCTCCCACTCGAACTCGCTGGGCAAGCGCGCCTGGCGCCAGCGGGCGAAGGCATCGGCTTCGTAGTAGCTCACGTGCACCACGGGCTCGTCCAGCCGCAGCGGTCGCGGCCCGCTCAGGGTGAATTCGAACCAAGCGCCGTCGCGCTCCTGCCAGTAGAGCGGCGCCCGCCAATCGCCGTTCGCCACCGTGGCCCAGCCGTCGGCGAGCCAGAGCTCGGGGCGCTCGTAGCCGCCCGCGGCGATGAATTCCAGGTATTCGCCGTTGCTGACGCAACGATCGGCGAGGGCGAAGGGCGCGAGGAACACTCGGTGCCGCGGCGACTCGTTGTCGAAAGCGAAGCCCGGGCCGGCGTGGCCGAACTCGAGCAGGCCACCGGCGAAGGGGTGCCAGCGGAGCGGCGCCACGGGCTGAGTGGCGCCGGTCGGGGCGGCGCGGTACACCGGTTGGAGCGGATTGGTGGCGAAGATGTGCTTGATGTCCACGAGCAGGAGCTCCTGGTGCTGCTGCTCGTGATGCAACCCCAGGATGAGGCGGCGGCAGAGCTCGTTCTCGTGCTCCGCGGGCAGTCGCAGCAACAGATCGTGGATGCGGGCGTCCACGTGCCGGCGGTAATCCAGCACCTCCCGCACCGTGGGGCGTGACAGCAAGCCGCGCTCGGCGCGCGGATGACGGGCACCGACGGCCTCATAGTACGAATTGAACAAGGTGCGATAGAGCGGGTGCACTGGCCGATAGTCGGGGACGAACTGGGCGAGCACGAAGGTCTCGAAGAACCAGGTCGTGTGCGCCAGGTGCCACTTCGGCGGGCTCACATCGGCCATCGTCTGCACCACGTGATCCTCGACGGCGAGGGGAGCACACAGCGCCACGGTGGCGGCGCGAACAGCGGCATATTCCGGCTGTAGGGCCGCGGCGCTGGCGGCGGCCGTGGTGGTGGTGGTGCTGCGCGTGCTCATGCTGCCGCTCCGTTTCAGCGCGCCCCGGCGCCCTGGGGCTGGAGCGCCGCCACCGCGGCTGCCGCCGCCTGCAGGAGCGGCTCCGCTTGCAGCGGCGCGCCCACGGCGCCCCGCATCCACAGATCCGGGGTCACCCGGCCCTGCTTGCACACTCTTTCGAACTCCGCCGCCAAGTCGGCGCCCTGGAAATGTTGTTCCAGCTGGAAGGCGATGAGGTGTCCCAGGGGGTAGTTCGCCAGATAGAGCGGATAGGCGAGCATGTGCGAGTAGATGCCGAGGAGCACCGAAGGCTGGCCGTGCATCAGGGGCCCGAAAGTGCGCTCCCAAACCTCGCCGGCGAGGCGCACGGTGGCGCCGCGCAGCTCCGCCGGCGTCGCCGACCGGTGTGCGTACATCCACTCCCATACCGCCACGTCGAGCAAGGCCACGGCGCCGATCTCGCAGGCGCCCCAGTACGCTTCCAGCGCGCGCAGGTGGTGGTTGTCGTCGCTCTTCTGCGCCATCCCCAAGAGCTCCAGGTCCCGCTCCTGGAAGACGAAAGCGAGGGCCTCGGTGAACGCATTTCCCGGCACGCCCTGCAGCAGGGTGTGATCGATGCCGTTGAGCGAGAACACTTGCTCGACGTTGTGGCCGAGCTCGTGCACCGCGATGTTGTAGCCCTTGTAGTCCATGCCGTCGGCGCCGACCCGAGTGCGCAGGTGCGCACTGTCGTCGCGGCGTCCGGCGCCGAGAGCATGACCGGCGCCGCGGGACGGGTCGACGACGATGTGCGTGGCCAGCATCCCCGCCGTCTCGGCGCTGAAGCCGAGGTCACGGAGGAGCCGCGGGATGTCGGCGCCGAACGCCGCCGAGGTGGGGTAACGCTTGCGGGTCTTGGCGTCCAGATCGGCTTCGGCGTATTGCACCCTCGGTTTGAAGCCGGCGTACCAGAGGTCGAAGGGCTCGAGGGGGCGGCCGAGACGCGTCTCGATCAGGTGCGCCACGTCGCCGGCCACGGGGCTTTGGAAGAGCGCCTCGAACATGGCGCGCACGGTGGCGAGCGGGATCTCCCGTTCCACGTCGAAGCTGCGCGCGATGGCCGTGGGCGCCTGGGGCACGTAGGGGTCCACCTGGCGCATGGCCTGGAAGATGTCGAGGAGCAGGCGGTAACGTGTGTCGGGCTCGCGGGCCCCATCGGGGTTCGTGCCCGCGCCCGCCGGCGGCTCGCCGTCCTGCACCGGGGAGACGCTCACCTTCCCGGTGACCGGCGTCCAGTCGAAACGCGGGTTGTTGATCACCGCCTGCGGGATCTCCTGGCGCACGATGGCTTCCATCACCTGGGCGATGAGACGCTGCTTCTCGATTCCCTGCGCCTCGCCGTAGTGCGCCTTCAGCTCGTCACGCAGACCCCAGTGGCTGATGAGGCGGAGCCCGGTGGGAAAGAGTCGCTGGCCGTCCGCGGTCAGCCAGTGATGCAGGTACAAGTTGTAGTCGGAGATGTAGGCATCGGCCCGGGCCACCGAGGCGCTCAGTGCCTGCTGCGCCGCCGCCGGCACCCGTTGCTCGAAGCGCCCGAGCAAGCGGGCCTCGGCCCAGCGCCGCCGCGACCACTGCGGCCCAGCGGTGAGACGTTCCTCGAGGCTGCTGCCCGGGAAGTTGAGGAGCGCCACGAAGGCGACTTTGGCGCCGAAGAGATCCTCGCTCACGTGCGCCGAAGCATCGTAGGCGCCGAGCAAACGATCCACCGGACGGATCGGACCGGCCTCGACATCCATGTGGTGCTTGAGCTCCCGCCCCATGGAGACGAAATGCCCGTCGATCATCTCCATCGCCCGCTCCAGGGAGGCGAAGGTGTCGTCCAGCGCCGCAGGCTCGGCCTGGAACTGCTCGACGGCGAAGTCGACGAAGGCGTTCACGTCGCCGTCTTCGGCGCGCCACAGCCGCGCCGCCTGCTGCACGCCGCTCTCGATGCGTTGCTGCTGCGCCGGCCCGTGCAGCTCCACCAGCCGCGCCACGGCACGCTTCGTCGCCTCGGCGCGGGGGAAGGTGGCGGCGCCGGCCGTCGCAGAAGGAAGGAGCCAAGGCACGACGAGAAGGCAGACGGCGGCGCGCAACGGACGCATGGGACCTCCTGGGAACCGACGGGAAACGCCGGACCAGTCTAGCCCATCGCGTCATTCGGCGCACTAAGGCGGCGTGCGTTTCCCCGGCGAGGCAGAGCGGGAAACGACGCGGACAACGATTGTGTCCGCGCTTCGGTTCTTTCTACAATGAATGCAGTACGTCACGGCTCGCGCCGCGGCGCCCTGCTCTCACCTCTCCCCGTGGATCGCCTCGGGTTCTCACCGGCCAGACGGTCTGGTCATGCCTTCGGCACACTTCGGCACACAAGGGATTACGATCTCCCATGTCTAATTCCGTTGGTTTCATCTTCGCTGCGAGGAAACTCCTCTTCGTCGTCCTGCTCCTGGCCCTGCCGTGGTCGGTGGCGCAAGGGGGAAGCATCACGGGTACCATACGCGACGCCCAAACGGGCCAGCCTCTGGGTCGTATGGATCTCGATGTCTTCAACATCCAACTCGAGCAGGTGCTGGGGATCGACACCCCGGGCATGCCCAACGACGACAACTCCGCCGAAGACGGCAGCTTCCTCCTCGAGCCGCTACCGGCAGGGCGCTACTACGTGCGCGTCGATCCCTCGCTCACGCAAGGCTACCCGGTGCAGTACTACCCTGAGGTGTTCCTGCAGTCCCAGGCCTTTTCCGTGCAAGTGCGCAGCAACGGCGTGGTGAACCTGGACTTTTATATCTCCCGTGGCCATCACTGCCGCGGCCGCGTGGTGGACGCCATCACCGGCGCGCCCCTCGCCGGCGTGGATCTCGACCTCTACGGTGCCGACGGCTCCTTCGTCGACCATGTCGACGCCATCACCGACTTGGACGGTTTCTTCACCGTGGGTCCGGTCCCGGACGGCAACTTCTATCTCCGCGCCGATCCCTCGGGGAACTCCGATTACCTCGCCGAGTTCTACGGCGGCTCCGTCGCGCTCTCCGGCTCGCAGCTGGTGCACGTCGCCGGCGGCGACGCGCTGGGCCTCGAGTTCAAGCTCGACCTGGGAGGTTCGTTGAACGGCGTGGTCACCGACCGGGCGACCGGCGCACCGCTCGCCGGAGTGGACATCGACGTCTTCGATCAGAACGGCGTCTTCCTCGACGAGGCCGACGCCACCACCGATGTCCACGGCGTCTATCGGGTCAGCTCGCTGCCCGATGGCCTGTACTACGTCTTGGCCGATCCCACCGCGGCGCAGGGTTGCCTGGATACCTATTTCGGTGACACGAGCCAGATCGCTTCTGCCGCTCGCGTCGCCGTCTCCAGGGGCACCACCGCCTCGGGTGTTTCCATCAGCCTGCCGCTCGGCGGTACCCTCGGCGGCACCGTGACCGACGCGAGCACCGGCCAACCCCTGGCGAACGTCGGCATCGACGTGTGGTCCGGGAACACCCGGGTGGCGCGGACGCACAGCGAGGCGGACGGCACCTACCTCGCCGGTGCCGTGCCGACCGGTGCCTACATCGTGCGCTGCGACGGGGTCCCGGAACTCGGGCTCGCCTTCCAGTACCACACCGGTGTCATGCTGGCCTCGCAGGCGACGCCGATCGCCGTGCAAGCGGGCTCGAGCGCGGGCAGCATCGACTTCGCCTTGCGGCCCGGCGGCTGGATCAGCGGCACCGTGGCCACGCGGATGGGCGATCCCATGGCAGGGGTGAGCATCGACGTGTACACGCCGGCGGGTGAGGTGCTGCCCTCGTTGGACACCAACACCGATGCCGGCGGCCATTACCGGATCGGCCCGATCCCGGCGAGCACCTTCGTCGTACGCGCCAATCCGGGCTCGCTGTACCCGGAGTTCACGCCTCGCTACTACGGCGGCACGATCCAACTTTCCACGGCACAGCCCCTGACGGTGACGGCCGGGGCGACGCTGGCGGACATCGACTTCCCCTACGGCACCATCGAGCGGCAGATCCTCCCGCGCCGGATCCAGGAGATCGCGGCCACGCCCAACCCGTTCAACCCGCGCACCCGACTCGCCTTCGACCTGGAGGCGACGGGTCCGGTGAAGGTCACCATTCACGACGTGCGCGGCCGGGTCCTCGCCGTGCTCGCCGACGGCGTTATGGAGAAAGGGCGGCACGAGCTGCTCTGGGATGGTCAGGGCGTCCTCGGGCAGGACACTTCGAGCGGCGTCCACTTCGTGCGCCTCGAGACGGCCACCCGGGTGGTGAAGCAGAAACTCATCCTGCTCAAGTAGCCAGAACTCGTTCGCTCCACTCCTCGAGGAGCAGTATCGGGCCCGGCTGCGGCGTCCGCCTCCAAAGGCGCCGCACCGGGCCCTCGCGCTTTCCTGCCGCCTCCAGACAACCCGGTGCCACGAACGGAGCCCCCCTCCGCGACCCTCGAGCCTAGGGACCGGCCCCATGGCGGGCCCCGGGGTTTCCCTTGCTGGATTTCCTGCAGGCCAGAGGCAGCGCGGCTGCGGGCCGCGCCCAGGCTGCGTCTGGGTAAAACGACCCTTGACACTGCCCGCAGAGGGGGGGTATCAAGCCGCAGAGCTGTCGTGGGGGTGTCGAACCCCCTGGTCCGGCGGCGGAATCGTCCGTCCGACCGGGAGCGGCCTGCGTAAGGAGCCGCTCTTCAAGTGGTCCAGGTCAACGCGAGTCCGACGGGTCGTCGGAATCCTGCTTCGCGCCGGCTCCGCAAGGGCGGCGCCACGTCCAGGACATCCCGAGTCCACCGAAGCTCAGGTTTGACCCCCAAACGGAGTGGAGCCATGCGGAAAGTCGTTCGTGTGTCGAGTCTGTTGGCGATTCTGGTGCTTGCCTTGGCGGGCTGTTCGAAACCTCCGACCGTAGAGATCGAAGCCGCCAAGGCCGCGATGGCGGAAGCCACCAAGGCGGAGGCGGAGGCGTATGCCCCCGAGGCGATGCAGTCGGCGCGGAGCGCGACGTCGGCCTACGAGGAAGAAGTGAAGCTCCAAGAAGGCAAGTTCGCCCTCTTCCGCAAGTACGACAAGGCGAAGACGATGGTCGCCGAAGCCACCACGGCGGCGCAGACGGCGGCCACCCAGGCGGTGGAGAACAAGAACCGCATCCGCCAGGAAGTGACGAGCATGATCGGCGAGTCCCGCACCATGCTCACCGAGGCGCAGGGCATGCTGGAGAAAGCTCCCAGGGGCAAGGGCACCACGCTGGACCTGCAGGTCATGGGTTCCGACCTGACCGCGGCCGGGACCGCCATCGACGAGGCGCAGGCGCTCCTGGATCAGGACAAGCTGATGGAGGCCCGCACCAAGGTGCAGGCCGCGAACTCCACCATCGCGTCGGTGAAGTCCAGCATCGAGCAAGCCATCCAGATGAAGGCCGCCGCCAAGAAGTAGCGTCGCGGCATCCTTCCGATTACTCTGAAGGGTCCCCTGGGCGGAGGCACGGTCCGTGCCTCCGTCCGGGAGGGCCCGTCCGTCCGAACGGGTACACCGTGACTGCGACATTATGGAAGCCCTCCGCCGGCTCCGAAAGCTGCGCGCGAAGCGCATGCACTTCCATTTCGTGCTCCCCCGATTCCTCCGCCGGGCGGGCGCGATGCTGCGGCATTTCGCCACTCCCGTTCTCTTCCTGAGCGACTGTCTCTGCGCCTGGCTCGCGGCTTGGTTCGGGCCCGGACTTTCCGCGCTGCGCCGCTTCTTCCGGCGCGCCTTCCAGAAGCTCCCCCCGCGGCTCCAGCTGCGGCTGCGGCTCTGGGCGATTCCCCCGGCCCTCTTGCGGGCGAAACGCAATCTCCTCCTCGCCAGCGCCGCCTGTCTCCTCCTGGGGCTCACGGCCGCGGCCCTGGTTCCCATCGTTTCCGGACGCACGAGCCCTCCTGACTTCGGCCGGCAAGCGGCGTGGCGGGCCTACGAACAGGCCGAACGGCGCGGCGCCGCGCGCTGGGCGCCCCGGCAGCTCGCCGCCGCCAAAAAGGCGCTCGCCCAGGGCCTTTTCGAGTACCGCCGGCAATCGGCCCGTTTCCTGCCGCTGCGGAACTTCGAGGTGGCACGGTTGATCTTGTCGCAAGCGGAACAACGCTCCTGGGAAGCGGCCCGGGGCGCGGTGAACCGTCGGAAGTCGGCGCAGGAACGCGCCCAGATGCAGGTCCACCAGGCCACGGAGCTGGTGGCGATCGGGCGCGACTTCGGCATGCTCATGCCGCTCTCGCTCTACGAGCGAACGTTGCTCGCGAGGGCCCAGGTCCGACTGCAGGAAGCCAAGCAGCATTGGCGCGAAGGCCACTACGCCGACGCCGAGGCCCTGGCGACAGAGTCCGAAACGGTGGCGAGCCGGGTCGGCGAGGCGTGCGCCGAGCGCGCCGGCCGCTATGCCGACACCCAGCTCGTCGAGCGCTGGCGGCACATGGTGGACGAAACCGTGGCCTGGTCGCGTCGCACGGGGCAGACGGCCATCGTGGTGAGCAAGGCGGCGCACTCGCTGACGCTCTACCGCGGCGGCATGCCAAACAAACGCTACCGCGCCGACATCGGCAGCAACAGCATCGCCGACAAGACCGCCTCGGGGGATCAGGCGACGCCGGAAGGCAAGTACAGGATCGTGGCGAAGAAGGACGTGGGGCAATCGCACTACCATCGGGCCCTGCTGCTGGACTATCCCACCGCCGAGGACCTGGCGGTCTTCCGCCGGCTGCGCCGTTCGGGCAAGATCCGCGCGAGCGCTCCGGGCGGGCAGATCGAGATCCACGGCGAAGGCGGCCGGCAGAAGGATTGGACCCGGGGCTGTGTGGCCATTGCCAATCCCGAGATGGACGAGCTGTTCAACGCCGTGAGCATCGGCACGCCGGTCGTCATCGTCGGTAGCCATGGTGATGGCGGCCCGTTCCTCGAGCTGGTGGAGCGCTATCGCGCGGCGAAGAGCGAGGTCATCCCATGAGCCGCGACCGGCGCTCGAGACGCCCGGTACCACCGCCGTCGGGCGCGGCGGGTTCGGCGCCCCCATCGTTGCCGCCGCCTCGGCCGTCGCCGCCGACCTCGGGGCAGCAACCAGCGCCTCGGCCTCCGCAGCCCCCATCGGGACAGCAGCCACCGCCTCGGCCGTCGCCGCCGACTTCGGGGCAGCAACCCTCGTCTCGGCCCGCGCCGGCGGGTCCGGCGGGGACGCAACCGCCTCGGCCTTCCCCCTCGGTGCCCGGCCCGCCGCCGCCTCGCTCGCCGCAGCCATCGCCACGCCCGCCGCTGCCCCCGCCACCCGAAGCACGGCAACGACCCCCAGCGCGGCGGCGGCCACCGCCGCCCAGGCGCGTGCGGGGCGCCGTCGTGTTCGGGAGCGCCCTTGTCGGCATCGTCCTGGGTCTGCTGCTCTGGGGCAGCGGCTACGAGGACACGCCTATACCGCTCGGCGGTGAGGGTGACAACGCCAAGCTCGGAGCGGCGGAGAAACGGCTGCAAGCGAAGCTGCAGCGCTTCGTGCCGCGGGAACCGTTCATCGTCGTCGATGCGGCGCACAATCGTTTGTACCTGCGCGACGGCGAAGCACTGAAGCTGGACGCCATGTGTTCCTCCGGCTCCGGGATGATCCTCAAGGACATCGGCGGCGAGAGGCACTGGGTCTTCGACACGCCGCGGGGCCATTTCCGCATCCTCAACATCATGCGCAACCCCATCTGGAAGAAACCCGACTGGGCCTTCGTCGAGGAGGGGAAGCCGATCCCCAAGGATCCCAACGAGCGCTTCGAGGCCGGCGTGCTCGGGGAGTACGGCATGTATTTCGGCGACGGCTATCTGATCCACGGCACGCTCTACGAGCGCCTGCTCGGCCGGAGCGTGACGCACGGCTGCATCCGTCTGGGTCGCGAGGACCTGCGGCAACTGCACGAGCTGGTCCGTGTGGGCACACCCGTCTACATCTATTGAAGCTCGCCGTCACAGCGAGCGCGGGGGCAGGAGTATGAAGAGAGCGAGGAGCAGAAAGCAGGAACGGCTGGGCGCCGCCTGGCTGCTCGCGGCGCTCTTCCTTCTGGCGCCTGCGGCAGTCGCGGTCAAGGCCAAACCCGACAGTGCCTCGCGCGCGGCGACTCCGGCGCCGGCTCCTGATCCGGCAGCCGCCCTCGCTCTCCAACTCGAGATGGCGGCAAGCGACTCCTTCTATCTCGAGGTCGATCCGGGGCACGCCGTCATGCGACTCAAGCTCGCAGGGGTGGCGCTCCACGAGTACCCGCTGCTCGCCATCGAGCAAGGCGTGCCGCGGGTGGCCTTCGTCCGCCTCGCCGACGCCAGCTTCCTTCCCGGGACTGCGTGGCCGGCGGTGCGCATGGATCCGCCGCGACCGGAGATCCGCCTGGAGGTCATCCCGCCGGACCCGAACGCCCCGGACAGCACGCTGCCGGTCTTTCAGCCGCCGCCGAGCATCGACGAGATGCCGGTGCCCTCGAGCTATCGACTGCGCTTCGGCGACGAATTGACTCTCACCGTGACCTCGCCGCGCGGCACGGCGGCGACGGGCCTCCGCGGTGTCTCCGCTGCCGTCCGCGACAAGGTCGCCGAATGCCGTGAAGCGCTGTCCACGCGCCGCTCGCACCTGAGACTGGTCCTCGAGCGCGCCGACGCCCAGCATCTGTATCGCTCGCTGCCGCCGGACACGCGACTCATCCTCCTTCCCTGACGCGGCGGCTCTCTCCCCCGTCGTCGCCCACCAGCTCCCTCGCGCTCCGCCGTGGATCGAGTAGACTCGGCGCGATTCTCGAATCGCACCACCCTGCGCTCGGAGGCCCCCGATGCGTCATGTCCTCGTCATGCTCGGTTTATTCGCCCTGGTGACGCTGATCACGCGAAGCGCCGGGGCCGAGGACCTGGAGGCGCGCGCGCGCCAGCTGCTCCGCTCCGTGCCCCTGGTGGACGGGCACAACGACCTGCCGTGGCGACTGCGCCAGAAGGTGCAGGGACAGCTGGCACGGCTCGATGTGGGCAAGGACACGGCGGCGCAGGAGACCTTGCAAACCGACCTGCTACGCCTGCGACGCGGCGGCGTGGGGGCGCAGTTCTGGTCTGTCTACGTGCCCGCCGAGCAGGCGCCCGCCCAGGCCGTGGTGGAGGTGCTCGAGCAGATCGATCTCGTGCACCGGCTGGTGCAGCGCTATCCCGAGGATCTCGAGCTCGCCCGCGGCGCCGCGGACGTGCGGCGCTGCCACAAGCGCGGACACATCGCCTGCCTCATCGGTGTGGAGGGTGGGCACAGCGTCGCCAATTCCCTGGGGGTGCTGCGCCAGCTGCACGCCGTCGGCGCCCGCTACATGACCCTGACGCACAACAAAGACACCGCCTGGGCGGACGCCTGCAGCGACAAGCCGGCGCGGGATGGTCTGTCGCCCTTCGGCGTCGAGATCGTCCGCGAGATGAACCGTCTCGGCATGCTGGTGGACCTTTCGCACGTCTCGGCTGCGACGATGCACGACGCTCTCGACGTGAGCGCCGCGCCGGTGATCTTCTCCCACTCCTCCACCAGGGCGCTGACGGAACACCTGCGCAACGTGCCCGACGACGTGCTGCGCCGGCTGCCGTCGAACGGCGGCGTGGTCATGGTGACCTTCGTGCCGCGGTTCGTCTCCGCCGAGGTCATGGCCTGGGATGCGGAGGAAGAAGCCGAGAAGGCCCGGCTCGGCATCCGGCTCCCTGGACAGACGGCGCTGGTGCAGGAGCATCTGGAGCACTGGCGCGCCGAGCACCCGGCACCACAGGCGACTCTGCAGCAGGTGGCCGACCACATCGAGCATGTCGTGCGCGTTGCCGGCATCGACCACGTGGGCCTGGGCTCCGATTTCGACGGCATGCGTGGCAGGACGCTGGGCTTGGAAGATGTGTCCAAGTTCCCCGCCTTGCTGGCCGAGCTCCTGCGCCGCGGCTGGTCCGACCGCGACGTGCAGCGTCTCGCCGGGCTCAACCTGCTCCGCGTCCTGGAGCGGGCCGAGGAAGTGGCGACGGAGCTGCGCGCCCGGACACCTGCCGAGGCGCTTTTCGATTCGACTGCCGCCATCTCCTTACACTAGCTCGGTCCTGGCGGTCAGGAAGTGCACCGCCTGCTGCTTCCAGCGGCGGCTGCACGTCTCAGCTTCAGGGCTTCCTCGAGAGTCTCGGTCACCGGAAGAGTGACTTGATCTTCGACCAGGTCGTCGATTCCACCGCCGTAGGCGCGGCGTACACGACGACATACGAATCCGCGACGACGTAGAGTTCGCCTTGGTCACTGAAAGCGATGGAGACGGGACGGAGGGCGCCGAGCTGTGGCACCGTCACCGGGAAGCTGCCGATCTCCGTACCCTCGAGTGTCAGAACGACGATCTCGCTGCGCCCGAGGTCGGCTACGTACACCAGCTTCCCGTCGCTTGCCAGTGAGTTCAGGACGCCGAAGTTGCCGCCCCAGGACGTTTGCTGGCTGCCATGGCGTTCCATGACGAAGATACGGTCCATGATCGGCCAGGTCACCGCCAGGCGTCCGTCCGCAAACAGGCAGACAGCGTGGAGATTGCCCATGGATGCCTCGGGGATCGTCCACCCGCGCAGAACCTGACCCGTGGGAGTCTCCACGAAGACACTGTCGTAGACGGCCCCATAGACCTCCCCATCATCTACGGCGACGCGGTAGGTCGGCCCACGGATCGTCCGGGTGTACGCTCCGCTGGCGGTGAAGAGGTGGATCGAGGTATCCGCCACGTAGACATTCCCCGAGGCATCGATGTCGATCCCCGTCGGGTTATTGAATGACGACTGTTCGGTGCTCTGGCTCCACTCGAGGAGAAACGCCCCCTCGGCGGTAAAGCGCTGGATGCGATGGTTGCCGCGGTCGACGACGTAGACCGTTCCGTCGCCAGCGACAGCCAGATCCGCCGGTTCGAAAAACTGCCCCGGCAAGCTGCCCGGCCCTCCCCAGTGCCTGAGGTAGGGAGGTGCCGGAAAACCCTGTGCGAAGACGCTGCTCACACCGAGGGTCAAGATCCACGGAACCAATGCAGAACGCATTCTCCATCCCCTTCCGGCGGAAAAAATAGGGAGCCTTCCACCCGGAGTCAAAGAACGTCTGCTGAACCGCATCGAGGCGGCCTGGCCGGGGTCTTGGGTCCGGTCGACCCGATGGCCTAGCCTGCGCCGCCCCCTTGACGCGTCCCGTGGGCTGCCATATCATACAAACGTATGAATGAGACACGCCGGCAGGTGCTCCAAGCGGCTCGACGCCAGTTCGCCCGTCATGGTTACGATGCCGCCTCGGTGCGGAACATCACCCGCGCGGCCAGGGCCAACCTGGGCGCGGTCACGTATTACTTCGAGTCGAAACAGAAACTGTACCTCGAGGTCCTGCAACAGGCGACGCAGCCGCTGCGGGAGCGTATCGAGCACGCCGCTGCCACGCAGGGCTCGCCGCTCCAGCGCATCGAGCAGATCATCCGGGCTTTTTTCGAACACCTGGCGGAGCACCCCGACATGCCGGCGCTCATCCTGCGCGAACTGGCCCTGGAGCGTCCTATTCCGCTCCCCGTCCGTGCGGTCATGGGGAGCGTCTTTGTCGCTCTGCGCGGCTGCCTCGAGGAGGGACAGCGCGACGGATCCATCGTGAGCGGCGACGTGCGACACCTGGCCATTGGCATCGTGTCGCAGCCGATCTACACGGCACTGGCGCAACGGCCGCTGCGCGAGGTCTTGGGGCTCGGTCTGCAAGATTCGACGGTGCGGGCGCAACTGGTGGACGACGTGGTGCGTTTCGTGCGGCGCGCCCTGAGTTCCCCGGCGAAGGGAGAAGAGCGATGACGCCTGCGAGGCGAGACCGCAACGGAAGGTCCGGGGCGGTGCGACGGCGAACGGCTGCAATGCTTGGTTTCGCAACGGCAGCGGTACTTGCCGTGACCGACCGCGGGATGGCGGAACCCCTCACCCTGCACGCCGCAGCGGAGCGGGCCCTGGCACAGTACCCGTCGGTGCAGGCGGCGGCGGCGCGACGCGACCAGGCGCAGAAGGCGATCGGCGTAGCCAAAGCCGACTGGTTTCCGAGTCTAGCTCTGTCCGGTACAGCGACGCGTTACGAGGAGCCAATGCTCGTCTATCCGATCCACGGCTTCACGCCGAGCCTGGTCCCGCCCTTCGCGCGCACGCTCTATCACGCCACGCTGGAGCTCGGGTACACCGTCTTCGACGGCGCGCGCAGCGGGCGCGTGCGCGAGGCGCGCGCCCGAGCCGGCGCTGCTGGCGCCAGCGCCGGCGCCACGGCCCAGGAAATGCTCCAGAACGTCGTCCTCTCCTACCTGCAGGTGCTGGGCCGTCGCGAGCTGCTGGCAGCGCACGACCGCCGCCTCGAAGCATTGCGTGCCGAGCGCACCCGAGTGGAACACCTGCTGGCTACCGGCCGGGCGGCCGAGGTGGATCGCCTGCAGGCAGATGCCGAGGTACAACGGGCAGAAGCGGACCGAGTGGAGCGCGTGGCGGTGCTCGCCTTGGCCGAGCAAGAGCTGGCTCGCCTGCTCGACGTGCCGGCCGAAGCCACCCGCGCGAGCGAGCTCGTCCCCGTCGTGCTCGCCGATTCCATCCTGGCGCCGGCGGACTCTCTCTCCGCCGCTGCCGAGGCACGCAACCCGCGCCTGCAACAGGCGCGCGCTGCCGCGGCAGCGTCCGAGGCCGCGGCCGCCGCAGCCCGGGGCGAACGCTGGCCGGAACTCGGAATCTTCGCGCGCGAGAATTACTGGAACGACGACGGAGGCAACGACGCCCTGGAGTGGAGCGCCGGTGTGCAGCTCGTCTATCCCCTGTTCACCGGCGGTGCCCGGCGGGCGGCCATCGCCGCGGCTGGGGCCGAAGCGCAGGCCACCAGCGCGGACGCCGAGACCGCGGCCCTCGAAATCGACCGCGGCCTCGACCAGGCGCGGAGCGACGTCGAGGAAGCTCGCGCCCGTGGTGCCAGCCTGGACATCGCCGTACGTCGCTTCGCCGAGGTGGTCCGCATCCGCAAGCTCACTCTGGAGACGGGGACGGGAACGCAGGTGGATTACCTCGATGCCGAAGCGGACCTCCTCGATGCACAAGCCCGTCTCATCGACTCGCGTCACCGCGAGATCGCCGCGCGTAGTGAGCTCGCCCTGCACAGCGGCCAGCTCGACCTGGAGTGGCTACGCCGCAACCTGGAGAACCGCCCATGAAGCCGAAGAAACGCATGTTGGCTCCTGTCGTCCTCGTCCTCGGCATCGGCACGTACGCAGTGCTTTCGCGCGACAGATCGCCTCAAGGCTCCTTCGTCGCTTCGGGAACTGTGGAGGCCACGGAAGCGCAGTTGGGGTTCCAAACCGCCGGACGTATCGAGACCGTGGGAGCGCGGGAGGGCGACGCGGTCGGTGTCGGGGACGAACTGGGCCGTCTCGATCGCGCCGAGATGCAAGCGCGGCACGAGCAGGCGCAGGCGGAGATCGAGGCCAACCGTGCCGTCCTCAGCGAGCTGGAACGGGGGTCGCGCAGCGAGGAGATCACGCAAGCAGAGGCGGCGCGGACCGAGGCGGCGCAGCGCCGGGAGGATGCAGAGCGGGACCTGGAGCGCACGCGGCGCTTGCGCGAGGGCGGCGCGGTGAGCCAGGAGTCGCTGGACAAGGCAGCGCTGGCTCTCGACGTGGCCCGCAGCCTGGAGCAACAGGCGGAGCAACACTGGCAGCTGGTGCGAAGCGGGCCGCGGCGAGAGAAGATCGCGGCGCAGCGGGCGCAGCTCGCGCAGGCCGAAGCGGCGCTCCGCGTCATCGACGCCATGCTGGAGCACATGGTGGTCCGGGCGCCCTTCGCCGGCGTCGTCAGCGTGCGCCACCACGAACCGGGCGAGATCGTCGCCGCCGGGACGCCGATCCTCACCGTCCTGAATCGGGGCGATCGCTGGGTGCGCATTTACGTCCCTGAGCACCGTCTGGCCGCGGTGCGCTTGGGCGCCCCGGCCTTCATCACCTGCGACACCTACCCCGGCAAGGACTATCGCGGCGAGGTGAGCTTCATCGCCAGCGAAGCCGAGTTCACGCCTAAATCCGTGCAGACCACGGAGGAACGGGTGAAGCTCGTGTACGCGGTGAAGGTGCGCATCCTGGAAGACCCGCGCTCCGATCTCAAGCCGGGCATGCCGGTGGACGTGCGACTGGAGATGGCGCCATGAGCGGCGAGAGCGCCGTCCAAGTGCTCGAGCTGACCCGGCGCTTCGGCGAGCGCGTCGCCGTAGATGCTCTCAGCTTCACCGTGGCGCCCGGGGAGCTCTTCGGCCTCGTCGGTCCCGATGGCGCTGGCAAGACGACGACGCTCCGCTTGCTGGCCGCGGTGCTCCGGCCCACGGCCGGTGACGCCTTGATTCTCGGCCACAGCGTCGTGCGCGCTCCAGAGGCGGTCAAACGAGAGCTCGCCTACATGTCGCAGCGTTTCGGTCTCTATGCCGATCTCACCGTGCGAGAGAACCTGGATTTTTACGCCGATCTCTACCGCGTACCGCGAGCCGAGCGTCCGGCGCGCCGCGAGCGCCTGTTCGCTTTCTCCGGACTCGGCCCCTTCCAGAGCCGCCTCGCGGGACAACTCTCCGGAGGCATGAAGCAGAAGCTCGGCCTTTCCTGTGCCCTGATCCACCAGCCGCGCCTGTTGCTCCTGGACGAGCCGACCTTCGGCGTCGACCCGGTGTCGCGCCGGCAGCTCTGGCTCATTGTCCACGAGATGGTGAGCCGAGGGACGACCGTTGTGGTCAGCACTTCGTACATGGACGAAGCGGAGCGCATGGACCGGGTGGCGTTGCTGCACCAGGGCCGCATCGTGGCGCTGGATTCGCCCGAGCGCGTGCAAGCACGGCTCGCCGGTGCGGTCTATGGCGTGCGCGTCGATGACGCGAGGCGCGGCCGCGGCGTGTTGCAGGCGGTCTCCGGAGTGCGGCGCGTCGTCCTCTTCGGCGATTCCCTGCACGTCACCGTGGACCCGGTCCGCGCCGGGGCCGAGGCGCTGCAGCAAGCCTTGGAGGCAGCCGGTCTCGCCGTCCTCGAGGTGCGGCCGGTCGAGCCATCCATGGAGGACGCCTTCATCGAGCATATCACTGCGGTGGTGACGACATGAGCGGGGACCGCGTGAACGGGGAAAAGGCCATCGAGGTCGAAGAACTGACGCGGCGGTTCGGTGCCTTCACGGCGGTGGACCACGTCTCCTTCACGGTCGAGCGCGGCGAGATCATGGGCTTCCTCGGCCCCAACGGCGCGGGCAAGACCACGACGATCAAGATGCTCGCGGGGCTGTTGCGTCCGAGCGCCGGGAAGGGCCGCGTGGACGGCCTCGACCTACTGCGGGAAGCGGAGGCGATCAAGCGCCGCATCGGCTACATGTCGCAGCTCTTCTCGCTCTATGGTGATCTCACCGTAGAGGAGAACATCGAGTTCTTCGCCGGGCTCTATGGAGTGCCGCGGGCGCAGCGGGCGGAGCGGCGCGACTGGGTGCTGGAGATGGCAGGTCTCGCGGCCGAGAAGCGGCAACTCACGGGCTCGCTGCCCCTCGGTTGGAAGCAGCGCCTCGCCCTCGGCTGCGCCGTCCTGCACGAGCCTCCCCTCCTCTTCCTCGACGAACCGACCTCGGGGGTCGACCCGCTATCGCGCCGGCGCTTCTGGGAGCTCATCCAGGAAATGGCCGCCGCTGGGCGTACGGTGCTGGTGAGTACCCACGCCATGGACGAAGCCGAGTATTGCCACAGGCTCGCACTCATGAATCGCGGCCGCCTGATCGCCCTGGACTCGCCTTCGCGCGTCCGCGACCGGCTGCGGGAGCCGCTGCTGGAGCTCCGCGTCGCTGACGCCGTCGCCGCGACGCAGGTCCTCCAGGATGTTCCAGGGGTCGTGGACGCTGGGATCTTCGGCCGCACCGTGCATGTGCAGGTCAGCGACCGAGAGGTGGCGAACCAGGCCATCCCGGCAGCCCTCGCGGCTCGGGGGATCGAGCTACGCGAGATCTCCGCAGTCGCTCCCTCGCTGGAGGACGTTTTCATCGCCCTGGTGCGGGCCGAAGGTGGCGCCATCGTGGGCTGAGGTGCAGCGTATGCCGGACCGGATGCGATTGTTGGCGGTGGCGCGGAAGGAGATCGTGCAGTTGCGGCGCGATCCGCGCAGCCTGATCCTCGCCTTCCTGCTGCCGGTGCTCCTCCTGCTCCTCTTCGGCTACGCCATCACCTGGGACGTGAACCACATCGCTCTCGCCATCCTGGATCAGGACGGCACCGCTCGGAGCCGGGAGCTGGTGGACGAATTCCAGAGCTCGGGTTATTTTGACATCGTGGCGCGTTTGGAGCGACCCCGGGAGACCGACGCGCTGCTCCGCGCCGGACGGGCGCAGCTCGTCCTCGTGGTGCCGCCGGACTTCGCCGCCGACCTGGACGGCGGGCGGACGGCGAAGCTCCAGGCCAACCTGGACGGCAGCGACGCCAACACCGCTACCATCGCGCTCGGCTACACCGAGGCCATCGTGGCCAGCTTCGCCAGACGAATGGCGTCGCGCGTGCAGGTTCTGCCGCTCCGTACTGAGACGCGGGTGTGGTTCAACGAGGAGCTCAAGAGCCGCAACATGATCGTGCCCGGTCTGGTGGCGGTGATCATGATGATCATCGCCGCCATGCTGACGTCGCTCACCATCGCCCGCGAGTGGGAGCGGGGCACGATGGAGCAGCTGGCCTCGACACCGGTGTCACGGGTCGAACTGGTGCTGGGCAAGCTCCTGCCCTACCTCGCCATCGGCTTGACCGACGTGGTCATGGTCTCGGTGCTCGGCGTCCTGCTCTTCCGCGTGCCCTTCCGGGGCGAGCCCGTGCTGCTCATGGTGCTCTCCTTCTTCTTCCTGGCCGGGGCACTGGGCCTGGGAATGTTCATTTCTGCCGTGGCTCGCTCGCAGCTCCTGGCCACGCAGCTGGCCATGCTCGCCACCTTCATGCCGGCCTTCCTGCTCTCGGGCTTCATGTTCGCCATCGCGGTGATGCCGAAGCCCCTGCAACTCGTGACCTATCTGGTCCCGGCCCGCTACTTCCTCACCGTCACCCGCGGCATCTTCCTCAAGGGCGTGGGCATGCACGTGCTCTACTACGACGCACTGCTCATGGTGGCCTTCGCCCTCGCGGGCCTGACCCTTGCCGTCCACAACTACCGCAAGGAGCTGGAATGACGACGGGCACCGTCAGGCTCTCGCAACGGTGGAGACCGCCACCCGCCCTGGAACGCATCGGCGTGCTGGTGCGGAAAGAGTTCCGCCAGGTCTTCCGCGATCCCCGCATGCTGCGCGTCATCTTCGTCGCCCCCGTGGTGCAGCTCATCGTCTTCGGCTATGCCGTGTCCACGGACGTGCGCCACACGCGCACCTTCGTCGTCGACCACGACCGCAGCGCCGCCTCGCGGGCCCTCGTGGATGTCTTCGCCGCTTCGGGGTACTTCGACATCGTCGGCGGCTCGCCGCATCCGGAGGACCTCGTTCGCGCCCTGGAGCACGGCAAGGTCACCGTCGGCCTCGAGATCCCGGTGGGTTTCGCGGCGGATCTGCGTTCGCCCCAGGGCACGGAAGTGCAGCTGGTGCTGGACGGCACCAACTCCAACACCGCCACCGTGGCCCAGGGCTATGCGGAGCGCATCCTCCAGGCCTGGGGGGTGCGCACCGCCGGCGCGGCCGGTCGGATGCCGGTGGACCTGCGCGCCCGTGCCTGGTACAACCCGGATCTCGCCAGTCGCAACTACAATGTGCCCGCCGTCGTCGGCGTGATCATGATGCTGGTGTGCCTGCTGCTCACTGCCTTGGCGGTGGTGCGCGAGCGGGAGATCGGCACTCTGGAACAGCTCATGGTGAGCCCGCTGCGGCCGCTCGAGCTCGTCGTGGGCAAGAGCCTGCCCTTCGGCATCGTCGGCCTCATCGACGTCGTCGTCATCTCCAGCGTAGCCCGCTTGTGGTTCCATGTTCCGTTTACCGGCAACCCCTGGCTGCTGCTCGGCGCCAGCGTGCTCTACTTGGGCTCCGGTCTTGGACTGGGCCTTCTGCTCTCCACGGTGTCGAAGACGCAGCAGGAAGCCTTCCTGGCCAGCTTTCTCTTCTTCATGCCCATCATGCTGCTTTCGGGCTTCCTCTTCCCGGTGCAAAGCATGCCCGCCGTCTTCCAGTGGCTCACGATGTTGAATCCAGTGCGTCACTATCTGGAGATCGTGCGCGGCATCTTCTTGAAGGATGCCGGTGTCGTCGATCTCTGGCGGCAACTCCTCACGCTCTTCGTCCTGGGTGTCGGATTGTTGTCGCTAGCGGCCTCGCGCTTCCGCAAGACCTTGGCGTGAGTGCGCCTGGGTCAGCCACTTTCCCGGAGCAATGCCGTGATGGGCCGGCGCGCTGCGGCCAGAGCCGGCGGGAAGCCACCGAGCACGGCGGTGGCGAGAGCCAACAGGACGCCGATGGCGAGCACCGAGGGCGTCGTGCGCAGGGTGAAGGAGAGCTCGCTGAAGGTGACGAAGTTCGTGGTGCCGGTGGTGAGACCGTTGAGCGGCAGTGCCAACAACACGCCGGCGGCGCCGGCCACTAGACCGAGCAGCGCCGCCTCGGTGAGGAAGGCACCGAGGATGTTGCGGCGCCGGAAGCCGAGGGCGCGGAGCGTGCCGATCTCCTGCGCCCGGGCCGCCACGTGGGCGTACATGGTGTTCGCCGCCGCGAAGCAGGCCCCGAGCGCCATCAGCACGGCGAGCGCGGTGCCGAGAGCAATGAACTGTGTCGCCGTCGCGGTGGTCTGGTCGGCGTAGTACTCGGTTTCGCGCTTCGCCTGCAGGCGCAAGCGCTGCTCGCCTTGCACCCGGGCGATGAGCGCATCCGCCCCCTCGGGCGTGGCGGCGCGGAGCAACACCGCCGACACATCCTCGCGCCGGAAGGCGTTGCCGAAGTCCTCCATCGCCCCCCAAACCTCGGAATCGAAGCTGCCGCCGGTGCGGAATGTCCCCACCACCCGGAAGCGGAGCCTGCCGAAGTTGACCTCCTCCCCCATCGCCAGGCCAGGGAAGCGCTGCGCCAAACGGTCGCCGACGATCACCTCGCCGACACCGGGGTGGAACATCGTGCCTTGCACGAGTCGGAAACCCGCGCGCAGCGCCGGACCTTGCACGCCCATCCCGCGCAGCGCCACGTTGCTCTCCTTGCCGTCGGCGCGCGGGAAGATCTGCAAGGTGACGAGCTCGCTGGAAACGAGCGGCGCCCCGTCGCTGCCGGTGGCGGCGCCGGGCAGACTCTCCACCAGCCGCTGCCGCTCGCGGTCGAAGGCGCTCTCGGTTTCACTGCGGGCACCTTCGCGCAGCACGATGACGTTGAGCGCGTCACCGCTCTGGCGCAGCGAGTTGGACAGTCCGGCGGCCATGCCCAGGACACCGATGTAAACGAGGACCACGAGGGCGATGGACCCCACCGTCATCAGAGTGTTGCCCCGCCGCACGAAAAGGCTCTTGGCGTTGTACTTGAAGGGCAGCTTCATGTCGGCCTCCGCAAACCATCGACGATGCGCAGGCGCACCGCCTCGAAGGCCGGGAACCAGCCGGCGATGACACCGATGCCGATGCCGACGAGCGGCACGAGCAGACAGACACCGAGGGTGAGGCGAAGCGTGCCGAAGACGGGGAAGAATTCTTCCATCCTACGACCAACGGTGGCGAGCAACGCCACCGCCAGCAGGAGCCCGAGGAACGCTCCTACAAGCCCGATGGCCAGGGACTCACCGACGACCGCCCCCACCAGCTGGTGGGCCCGGCAACCCAGGGTCTTGAGGATGGCCACCTCGCGCGTGCGCTCCCGGGCCGCCATGGCCAGGGTGTTCCCCACCATGAAGAGGATGGAAACGACGACAGCGAGGCCGATGGCACCGAAGAGGACCCGGACGTTGCCGAGCATCTCGAGGAAGGAAAGCGAGAATGCCTTCTCGGTCTCAGCGCGCACCCGCGCCGACGAGTTCTCGAACATGGCCTCGGCCGCTTGCACCACCGACGGCACGCTCTCGGGCGAGTCGAGGCGGAGCCAGAAGGTGCCCACCGTGCCCGGGTTCCCCAGCGACTCCTGCAGGTACTTGCGGTGGAAGAGGATCTGCTTCTCCGCCGCCGGCGCGTTGGGCTCGGTGTAGGTGCCGCGGAGGACGAGCTCCAGATCGGTGGGATAGATCGTGCCCTTGAGGACGATGCGGTCCCCGATCTTCCAACCATGCTTCGCCGCCAGCGCCGCGCCGGCGACGAACGCAGTGCGCTCCGAGGCGAAAGTCTCGTACTGCTGCGCGTCGAACTGATACTCCGGCCAGACGCTGCGGAAGGTCTCGGGATCGCAGGCGAACTGGGCGAAGAAGTTCTGTGGCCGGTCGTCCTTGTAAGTGCCGCCGAACCAGTCGAGGGTCGTGCTCGCCTGCACGTGCTGCAGCATCTTGAGCTGCTGCCAGTAGGCTTCGGGCAGGTCGAAAGTGAGAGAGATGGCGTGCCGCACCACCAGCCGGTTGTCGGCGGAGCCTTCGGCGCGCCCCATGGCAGCGAGAACGGAAAGCAAGAGCGAGAGCAGAAGCAGCGCCACGCCGACGCTGCCGATGGTGAGCAGCGTGCGCCGCTTGTTCCGCAGCAGATTCCGCCAGACGAGCTTGCCCACAGACCGCCTCCCTTCAGGCCGCCGGTGCCGGGCGCTCCCAGGGCGTGAGCGTCCCCTTGTCGAGATGGTAGAGGTGCGTGGCGCGCTCGGCGGCACGCATGTCGTGGGTCACCATGACGATGGTCTTCTTGTGCTCGCGATTCAGCAGACCCAGGAGGTCGAGAACCTCGGCGGCGCTACGGGCGTCGAGATCCCCGGTGGGCTCGTCGGCGAGCAGGAGCGTCGGGTCGGTGACCAGAGCGCGCGCGATGGCGACGCGTTGCTCCTGGCCGCCCGAGAGCTGGCGTGGATAGTGATCCATGCGCTCGTCGAGGCCGACGAGGGCCAGCGCATTCTCCACCTTCTCGCGCCGCTTGCTCTTGTCGAGACGGAAGAGCTTGAGTGGCAGCTCCACGTTCTCGTAGGCGGTGAACACCGGGATCAGGTTGTAGAACTGGAAGACGAAACCCACGTGGCGCTGCCGCCACGGCGCCAATGCGCTCTCGCTCAAGCCGGCGATGTCTTCCCCTTGCACCAAGATGCGCCCTGACGACGGCCGGTCGATGCCGGCGAGCAGGTTGAGCAGCGTGCTCTTGCCCGAGCCCGAGGGGCCGAGCAGCGCGATGAACTGTCCCGCCGCCACACTCAGGTCGAGGTTCTGCAGCACCGGGATCTCGAAGCGATCGCGCCGGTAGCTCTTGCTCACTCCCTGGATTTCGACGAGGTGTCCCACCGAGCCTCCTTTCTCTCTTCTCTTTCAATCGGCACGGACGCGCTGGCCGTCGGCGAGCCCGTCGAGCCGGCCCACGACGACGGTCTCGCCGCCGCGGAGTCCCGATTGTACGACCCAGGCATCGCCGCGCGCTTCACCGAGGACGATGGGCGTCTTCTGCACCTTGCCATCGCGGAGCACGAAGACATGGGCGGCCGCGCCGTCGCGACCCACGGCGGCGCCGGGCACGAGCACGGTGGGCGCCCCCGGCGTGGCTGTTGCCGGGGCGCTCTCTTCCAGGAAGGTGACCTTGCATCCCATGTCCGGCACCAGCCGGCGGTCGCGATCGTCGATGCTCACCTTCACTTGGACGACTGCCTTCTGCCGGTCCCCGGTGGGGACGATCTGGCGCAGGCTGCCGTGATAGACGCGATCGGGCACGGCATCCACCTGGACCAGCGCCGGCTGCTCGAGCCGCAGCCTGGCGATGTAGCTCTCGTTGATGTCGGCCTCCACCTCGAGAGAAGCGGGATCGGCGATGCGGACGATGGCCCCGGTGCTCTGCTGGGTGGTGAAACCTCCGGGCGCCACCATCTCGCCCAGCTCGGCGTTCCTCTCGATGACGACGCCGTCGAGGGGAGAGCGGATGGTGGCATCGTCGAGCCGAGCCCGCGCCGACGCCAGCGCCGCCTCCGCGGTGCCGACCTGCGCCGCCGCCATGTCGAGCCGCGTCGCGGCAGCGTCCCGCGTTTCCTCCGGAACCACGCCGCGGTCGAAGAGCGCGCGCTGCCGTTCGTTCTCCCGCTTGGCGTCCGCCAGATTCGCCTGCACTTCGGCGAGGCGGGCCTCGTTCTCCCGCACTGCCGCTTCGAGGTCGCGGCTGTCGAGCCGGGCGATGACTGCACCGGCCACCACGGTGTCGCCTTCGTCCACCTTCAATTCCAGGATGCGGCCGACGATCCTGGCGCCGACGCTCGCCTTGCGGCGCGCGTAGGTGTAACCCGCGGCGGTGAGGACGGCGGCGGCCTCGGCCGAGGTCACCGCCTGCACGCGCGCTGTCTGGACGCGGCGAGCGAATTGTGGCAGCCGCACGCCGAGACCGAGAGCCAGGGCGACGAGCACGGCGGCCGCTGCCGCCGCGCCACCGGCAACGACGAGAGCCCGCCGCTGCGACCGGCTGGCCCGCGCCTCCGGGTCCATGCGCAGCGACGCCAGACGCCTCTGCATGGCCTCGTTGTTCTCCGGTGTCGTCGATTGTCCGTGGGACACGCGCGCCTCCTCGCGAGCGGCCGCGGGGCCGGCACGCCGTCGCGAACGAGAAGTGCGCTCATGGTAGCAAAATGGCGCGTTCTCTCGCTGTCTCCAGCCACCTCCGCTCCCCTCTGGACGGTATGCAACTTGCAGCAGGGCGGACCGTTCCCAGCCACACGGGAGGGGCCATGCGCGGCACGCGGACGCTATCGCTCCGGGACCTGAGCTCGTTCGGCGACGTGGCGGCGGAAGACGACGCCGTTCTCGACTACTTCCTCACCACCGACGCAGTGGACCGCATCCGCAACCAGGAGGCGCTCCTCGTCCTCGGTCGCAAGGGCTCGGGCAAGACCGCGTTGGTCCGTCACTTCGCGGAGGGGAACGGCAACACCGTGTCGCGCTCGATCAACTTGGGCGGGTACCCATGGAACGTGCACGCCCAGCGCATCGACCGAGGCGCCTCCGATGTAGAAGCCTACGTTTCCTCCTGGCGTTACATGATTGCCGTACAGCTCGCCTGGCTGACCCTGTCGCGCGCACCCCAATCGAGCGAGAGCAGCGCGCAAGCGATCCGGCAGTTCCTCGCCGACAACTACGGTCCCGGTTCACCGCAGATCGACAGCGTGCTGCGGCCGTCGAAGCTGCGCCTTTCGAGCATGTCCTTCGAACCCCAGGTCTTCGGCTGCAAACTGGGAGCCATCGCCCTGAATCGCGGCAGCGCCGATCTGAAGCTCGGCATGGAGCTCAACGCCCTCTCGGACCTCATGCTCTCGGCGACCATCGCTCTGGCCAAGAAGCTGTCCTTGCCCGCTCTGATGCTGCACTTCGACGAGCTCGACCAGGGCATCTCGACGGTGACCAAGGAGCGGGCACGCATGCTCGCCGGCCTCGTGCTCGCCGCCCGCTCGGTGCGGCAGGCTTGCCGCCACAGCCCAGTCCCCATCCGCCCGGTCGTCTACTTGCGGACCGACCTGTGGGACGAGCTCTCGTTTTCCGACAAGAACAAGATCAGCGAGACGCTGGCATTGCGTCTGGAATGGAACGGCGATACCTTACTCGACCTGGTGGGGACTCGCCTGCGCGCCAAGCTCGGCCCTACGGCCACCTGGGAGTCGATCACGACGCCGGACGCGCCGCGCGGCTCGCCTTCCAAGTGGGCCTTCATCCTGGGGCGCACCTTCTTGCGCCCGAGGGACGTGATCAAGTTCCTGAACTCCTCGCTGCAGCACGCCCGGCGCCGGCAGGAGGAGCCCCTTCTCCTGAGCAATCCCGACGTGATCAACGCCCGGGAGCAATACTCGGCCTATCTCAAGGCGGAACTGGACGACGAGATCGTGGCCCACTGGCCGCGCTGGGAAGAGGCGCTGCAGGCGTGCTCATCGATCAGCACCATCACCTTCCAGCGCGAGCAGTTCACCGAGGAGTACGAACGGCGGCGTTCGGCGGAGAACTCCGTCGGTGCCGACGAGGCGCTGGAATCGTTGTATCGCTTCTCGGTCATCGGCTACGAACGGCGGAGCGGCTACGGCGGCAGCACCTGGGCCTTCCACTACACCCATCCCGAGGCCGGCTGGGACAGCCGCGCCTCGCGCTTCAAGGTGCACCTGGGCCTGAAAGAGTTCGCCAAGCTGCGGGAAGAGTGAGTCGGAGAACGCGGCATGACGAACCAGCCCACGTCTCCGTACCTGGTCATCCGAAGAGGCATCGCGTTCTGGCTCGAGAGTGACGCTCCCGCCGATTGTTCGGCGAGGCTTCAAGCTTTTCGTGAGGGCTGCTATCGCGACGCCTTCTGCTTCGACGCCACGGGCGGTCTGTGGCCCATTGACGAGGCGCGACTCAAACGACCCCTCTCGTTTCTCGAGCGCATCGCCGTAACACGCTGGGTCCCCATTGAACTCACACTGGGGCCGCGACGCGAAGCAAACGTGCAGGAGGTCGTCTCCTCTCTCGCTCAAGTGCTGCTCGGCGAGAACGAGTTTTGCGAGCATCTTCCAGAATCCCCGGACACGCTTCTTCGGCGCTTCGAGGCAGCTCGTACCCCGCAAGAGATTGTTCGCATCGCCCACGAACATGCTGGCCTCACGAGCCCCAGCGGCTGACGCGCCGCCTCTCGAGCACGCGGCCGAGAGGCGGATCCGGGAAGCCCCCCCCGACGTGCCCGTAACGATTCTCTGTCGGCCACGCAGGACGTTGCCGGGCAAGTGCTTCTCCTGTAAGGTGCAGCCTACCCAAGGATTTCACGCCGCCAGTCGGGCAGTTCCGCTGCGAGGAAGTATCGAATCGCAGCGAAATACACCTCAACCAGGAGTCCCTGAGCATGGCAGAGACCCAAGACAGCACGAATCAGACCTTGCCTCCTCACGTGCAACTGGTGCAGATGGGTACGGCGCACTGGATGTCTCACGTGGTGTATGCAGCCGCCAAACTGAATCTCGCCGATCATCTGGCCCAAGGCCCGCAGAGCGCCGACAACCTCGCAGGACCCACGGAAACTCATGCCCCCTCCCTCTATCGGCTCATGCGGACGCTCGCGAGCCTCGGCATCATGACCGAAGACGGGTCCCATCGCTTCGCTTTGACGTCCTTGGGGGACGCGCTCAGGACCGGTGCACCGGGTTCGGCGCGTGCCACCATCCTGACCCTCGCGAACGAGACGTGGGTACAGGGTGTCGCTCAGTTGCTGTATTCGGTGCGGACCGGGAAGAGCGGCTTCGAAAAACTTCTGGGCATGCCCGTTTTCGACTGGTTGGCGAAGCATCCCGAGGCGGCTTCGTTGTTCAGCGAAACCATGGTTGGCGTTCATGGAGAGGAACCCGCCGCAGTCGCCGCCGCCTATGATTTTTCCGCGTTGAAAACGATCGTGGACGTGGGTGGAGCCACCGGCAATCTGTTGACCACAATCCTCGGCCGTTTTCCCCATTCACGCGGGATTCTTTACGACCTGCCGCATGTGGTGCGCGATGCCCCCGCCTTCATTGCAGCACGCGGTCTCACGGGCCGCGTCACGATCGAAGCGGGCAGTTTCTTCGAGAGCGTTCCCGCCGATGGTGATGCGTATCTTCTTTCACACGTCATTCACGATTGGTCAGAGGAGCAGTGCCTCACAATCCTGGGCAGCTGCAGGCGCGCGATGCGTTCGGACAGCCGGCTCTTGATCATCGAGATGGTGCTTCCCACGGGCGACACTTTCCATCCGGGGAAAATGCTCGACATGATGATGCTCGTCGGACCAGGAGGCCAGGAGCGGACCGAACAAGAGTACGTCACGCTTCTCGCGAAGGCGAAGCTGCGCCTCACGCGGCTCGTGCCTACTGCATCGGCGGTGAGCGTGGTCGAAGCCCGACTCGGATAGATGTGGATGGAGGCA
>DASRJW010000133.1 GCA_035649275.1 Candidatus Krumholzibacteriia bacterium | reverse complement strand
GTCCGTGCGACGAGCATGTAGATCGACGGCACGACGAAGAGGGTGAAGAAGGTCCCGATGATCATGCCGCTCACCAGCATGATGCCGATGCTGTTGCGCGCTCCCGCGCCCGGCCCGTGGGCGAAGACGAGGGGCAGGTGCCCAACGACCGTGGCGGCGCTGGTCATCAGGATCGGCCGCAGGCGGGTCGCAGCGGCCTCGATGACGGCTCCCAGCTTCGCTGTCCCTGCTTCCTGCAAATGGTTGGCGAACTCGACGATGAGGATCCCATTCTTCGCCACCAGGCCGACCAAGGTGATCAGCCCCACCTGGCTGTAGATGTTGAGCGTCGTGAACCCCAGGAAGGAGAAGAGCAAGGCGCCGGAGAGGGCTAGGGGCACCGACCCGGCGAGGATGACGAAGGGATCGCGGAAGCTCTCGAACTGAGCCGCGAGCACCAGATAGATCAAGATCGCGGCGAGGAGGAAGGTGCCGAGGAACTTGCGGCCCTCGGTGCGCAGCTGGCGCGACTCACCGGCGTAGTCGATGGTGAATCCCTGGGGCAGGATCTTCCCGGCTTCCTCCTCGAGGAAGCGCAGCGCCTGGTCCAGCGACACCGGCGGCGGGATGACGCCCTGGATGCGCACGGCGTTGAGCTGCTGGAAGCGCTTGAGCTCCCGCGGCTCCGTGGTCGTCCGCAGGGTCGCGAAGGTCGATAGCGGCACGAGCCGGTGGTCCGGCCCGGTGACGTAGATTTCTCCCAGCTGCTCCGGCGTCAGGCGTTCGCTGCGTTTCACCTGCGGGATCACTTTGTAGCTCCGGCCTTGGATGCTGAAGCGGTTGACGTAGTCTCCCCCGAGCAAGGTGGAAAGATCCTGGCCTGCCTGGCTCATGTCGACCCCTTGCGATCGCACCTTGTCGCGGTTGAAGACGACTTCCGCCTGCGGCTGATCGAACTTGAGATCCGCGTCGGCGAACATGAAGAGCCCGCTGGCGAAAGCCTTCATCACCAGCTGGTTGGCGAGCTCGTAGAGCTGCTCCGGCTCGGCCGTGGAGGCGATGACGAAGTCCACGGGGAAATCGCCGCCGCCCGGGAGGGCAGGCGGGATCAGGGGAATGACCCGCACCCCCGGGATCTTCGACAATCCTACGGACGATTCGAGCTGCAACTGTTCCGCGTTTTTTGTCCTCTCCTTCCACGGTGTGGTCACCATGCCGCCAAAGCCCCCATTGGGATACGTGATCTGGAAGGTGTTCTTGGTCTCCGGGAAGGAGCGATAGACGTCGTAGACCTCGTCGGCGAAGAGCTTGGTCTGGTCCAACGTGGAGTTGGCGGCGGCCTGGATGATCCCGAAGACGACGCCCTGATCCTCGTTCGGCGCCAGCTCGCGCTGCGAGAACAGGTAGAAGGGCACGATCAACACCACCACGATCGCCCAGAGGACGAGCACCACCGGTCGATACGCCAGCGTCGAGGACAGCAGCCTGGTGTAGGCACTGCGTACGCCGTCGAAGCGCCGGTTGATCCACCCGGCGAAGCCGCGCTCCGAGCCACCGGCGCGCAGGAGCTTGGACCCCATCATGGGCGACAAGGTGAGGGCCACGATGCCGGAGACGATGACTGCACCGGCGAGGGCGAAGGCGAACTCGCGGAACAGTGCTCCCGTGAGACCGCCCTGGATTCCGAGCGGCGTGTAGACCGCCGCCAGCGTGATGGTCATGGCGATGATGGGTCCGATGAGCTCCCGGGCGGCATGCAAGGCCGCACGAACCGGCCGTTTGCCGAGGCGCAGGTGGCGCTCGACGTTCTCCACCATCACGATGGCATCGTCGACGACGAGGCCGACGGAGAGCACGATGGCCAACAACGTCAGCAGGTTGATGGTGAAGCCTGCCAGCTGCATCATGAACACCGCGCCGATGAGCGAAATCGGGATCGCCACCACGGGAATGAGCACCGACCGCACCGAACCCAGGAAGAGGAAGATGACGCCGACGACGATGAGGAGCGTCTCGCTCAAGGTCTTGAGGACCTCGTGGATGGCGTTCTCGATGTATTCGGTCGAGTCGTAGGGAATCCCCGCCTTCATCCCCACGGGAAGCTGCGCCTGGATACCGGGCATGGCGTCGCGCACCCTCCCGATCACCTCGAGGGCGTTCGCCGTGGGCAGCACCCAGATGCCCATGAAGGTGGCCGTCTGACCGTCGAAGCGAACGTCCTCTTCATAATTCTCCGCCCCCAGCACCACATCGGCGATCTCTCCCAGCCGCACGATGGTGTTCTTCTCTTCCTTGACCACGAGCTGCCGGAATTCTTCCGCCGTCTCCAGGTTGGTGTTGGCCACCAGGTTGACGGACACCATGGTTCCCTTGGTTCGCCCCAGAGCGGAGAGGTAGTTGTTCTGCGATAGGGCCTCGCGCACCATGGACGGAGAGATGCCGAGCGCCGCCATCCGCTCGGGCTTGAGCCAGATGCGCATCGCGAAAGTCCGGTCGCCCAGGATGTCGGCACGCTGCACGCCGCTGATGGAGCTCAGCTTCGGCTGCACGACGCGGGTGAGGTAGTCGGTGATCTGGTTCTGATCGAGGTCCTTGGACGAGAAACCCAGATACATGGCGGCGAATTGATTGTCCGCGGTTTCCAGCTCGATGACGGGCGCCTCGGCCTCGGGCGGCAGGTCGTTGCGGACCTGAGCGACCTTCGCCTGCACCTGGGTGAGCGCCGCGTTGGTGTCGTAGTTGAGCTTCAGGTGAATGGTGATCGTGCTCAAGCCCTGGGCGCTGGAGGACTCGATGTAGTCGATGCCGTCGGCGCTGGCGATCACGCGCTCGAGGGGGGTGGTGATGAAGCCGCGCACGAGGTCGGCGTTGGCGCCGACGTAAGCGGTGGTCACCCGGACGATGGCGATGTCGCTACGCGGGTACTGCCGGACGCTGAGCGAACGGATGGACTGCAACCCGGCGATCAGGATGACCAGGTTCACCACCGCCGCCAGCACCGGCCGGCGGATGAAGAGATCGGTGAACTTCATCAGCTGTCCTCCGGCTGAGGTGAAGGATTGTTGCCGGGTTGGACCTCATTGTTGACCTGCACTGCGGCGCCATTGCGCAGCTTGAAGACCCCCGAGGTCACCACTTGGGCGCCGGGCTCGACCCCGGAGAGGACAGCCACCTGATCCCCCCGCGCGCTCCCGAGCTTCACGAACTGCTGGCGGACGCCGAGATAGCTCTTCCCATCTTTACCCTTGATCTCTTCGACGAGGAAGACCGTGTTGCCGTAGGGCGCGTACTGCACCGAGGACGCCGGCAAGGCGATCATCGGTGTGCCGGCTCCCACGACGACCTGGGTTTCGACGAACATCCCAGGGCGCAGCGTGCCGTCGGCGTTCGCGAAGGTCGCCTGCACCTCTACGTTGCGGGTCGCCTCGTCGACGATGGAATTGATGGCCGTGATCTTGCCGGGGAACTCCACGCCCAGCTTGCCTTCGAGCGTCAGCCGCACCTCGGCGCCGACGACGAGCGCGGCCACTTCCTGTTGCGGCACTGCGAAGTTCACGTAGATGGGATGCAGCGTCTGTAGCGGCACGACAGGATCGCCCCCCGACAGGTACTGGCCGAGATTGACCTGGCGGATGCCGAGGATGCCCGCGAACGGCGCGCGGATCGTCTTGCGCTCGATGGTGGCGCCGATCTCGCCGACCCGCGCCTCCGCCTCCTTGGCTTCGGCGCTGGCCCGGTCGTACTCCGCCTGCGAGGTGACTCCCTTCTCCCGTAAGCCCCGGAAGCGCTCCAGGTTGATGTTGGCAAGGTCGCGTTGAGCCTCCGCCGCCGCCAGCTGGGCGCGCTCCTGGCTCGTATCGAGCTGCACGAGCACGTCGCCGGCACCCACCGTGCGCCCGGAGTCGAAGCTGATCTTCTCCACGATTCCCGGCAGATCGGCGCTCACCGTCACCCCGTGCACAGCGACCATCGTCCCGATGGCGTGGAGAGTCGATGGCCATTGCTCCTGCTCGGCGACGATCGTCGTCACCGCCTCGGGGGGCGGTTGGAACGCCGACGCCTGGGCGATGGCCGTTTGGATCTGACGGAATTTCACCAAGCCGATCACGCCGAGAAAGACGGCAATCGTCGCCAGCATGAGGATCATTCGCTTCGCCATGAGAACCGGGCCTCCTTAGGGCGTTGTGTCCACTTCGATGCCGCGCTGTTCGAGCAGCGAGCCGGTCGCGCGCGCCATCTCGGTGTGCGCCGTGCGGTAATCGGTCTGTGCAGTGATCTCGGCGAGTTGGGCCTGCGAGAGATCGTTCTGGCGCGTGAGCACCAGGAAATTGATGGAAAGACCCACGCCGTAGCGATCGCGCTCGGAAGAGAGCTGGACCTCTGCCGCCTCCCGGCCGGCGCGCGCCGCCTCGATCCTCTGGCCCGCCGACTGCAGGGCAGCGGCAGCATCGAGGACCTCGGAGCGGACCCGTTTGCGAGCGCGGGCGAGCTCGGCGTCCGCCTGCTGCTCGACGTTGCGTGCTGTCGTCGCGGCGGCACGCGCCGTCCGATTGGGAAGGGGGATCTCGAACTCGAGGCCCACCCGCGCGTCGTCGAAGTGCCCTTCGCCGAGCATCGAGAAGGCTCGGCCCCAGGTGCCTTCTCTGCCACCCGCGATCACCACGGGGACTCCAGGTGGGGTCACGGCGGCCGGGTTCGTGGTGCCCGCCAGACCGAAGCGGTCGTACGACGCGACCACGTCGAGGCTCGGCCAGACCGCGTTGCGGGCAAAGGCGGTCTCGGCGCGCCGGCGCTCGATGGTGGCGTTCGCGGCCTCGATCTCCGGGCGCGAGGCCAGGGCGCGCGCGATCGACGCCGCGACGTCGACGGGAAGGATCTCCATCTGCGCCTCCTCCGCCGGGTCGAAAGGCTCGGCCCAGAAGTCCGTGTCGGAGTCGGCGAGGATGAGGAGCTTGAGCGCGTTCTCCGCCCGCGACGCCGCTTCCTGCGCATCGAAGAGCTCTCCCCGCCGCCGTTCCACCTCGGCCCGCGGCTGGGAGATCTCGTCGTCCGGGCTCGCTCCCTGACTGATGCGGATCTGGGTCTCGGAGAGCTGTTCCTCGGCGAGGTGCACGGACTCGGCGCGTACCTCGACTGCCCGCCGCGCGGCGGCGAGCCTCCAGTACGCGTCTTCGACCGCAGCCACGGTCTCGGTGATTTCGTGCCGTAGTGCAGCGGCCGACAGCCTGCGGTCCGCCTTGGCGAGGCGCACCGTGAGGCGCGCCGTGTCGATTCTCAGGCCGCGCAGGAGTGGTTGCCGCAGCTCCACGCCGGCCTGGGTGCCGTAGGCGGGCGAAAGGAGATCGAAGGTACCGTCGCTCGTACCGCGCGAGGTGCTGGCGCGAAGGGTGATTCGACCCCCCGTCGGTAGGAGTTGTTGGAAGGCGGCGCGCGCTTCGGCCACCTCGATGGTGGGAGCCAGTGCGTCCGCGGGAGCGCCGGAAAAGGCGGAGTTCACCGGCTCCGTGGCTCGACGCCAGCCACCGGCGATCACGAAGAGCGGATCGTAGGCGCCTTTCGCCCCCATCACGCCGGCGTCCGCCGCGGCCAGGGACTGCCGCTCGATCAGGATCCCTTCGTTCTTCTCCAGGGCGAGGTCGACTGCCTCGTCGAGGGTGAGAGCGCGCGCCCCGGCGCTCGTCGCCGTGCCGGCGCTGGCGAAGGCGGGAAGGAGCGCGAAAGCGAGCAATGGGGAGACTCGCCGGGATCTCATCGCGCTCCTCCACGGAGGTCGGTCTTCTGCAGGCGCGGGTCGATGGCTTGGGCGCAGCGGGAGAGGACGCGCGGATCCATGCGGAGCAGGGCCTGCTGCTCACAGGCGTTCAGTTCGACGCCGCGCTGGGCGAGATCCTGCAGCGCCGCCTGGGGGTCGTCCGCGAAGCGGTGGCGGAACGCCTCGTCGGTCAGCAGCTGCCCGATCACTCGTTCGACGTTGGCCTGGGACATCGCGTTCTCCTCTCGGAGGGCACAGCAACTCAAGAGACGTGCCGGGTCCGATGAGGAGTCGATGGCCGCATTCAAGCCCGTGCATTCGCAGCATTTGACCGGGGGAGACGAGGGGGCGCGCGCGCTCTGGCCATGGGGCTACGCTTGTCGATAAATCGACAGGTTGTCGGCAAAGCGGCGGTTTTCCCGGGTCGAACCCGGCGCTGGAACAGAAAGGGGAGAAAGAGGGGCTGAACTTCCGTGGCTACCAGAGGAATGGGATCAGCTTGTATCGGACCCTCTCCGTGTAGGCAGCGTAGCCCTGCAGTTCACGCCTCAAGAACCGTTCCTCGACTTGGATCCTCAGCGCGAGGATGCCGATGGGAACGAGCGCCAGTACAGCAGCAGCGTAAGACTCCAGCCATAGCGGCGTGCCCACCAGCAGGGGGACGGCCCCTGCGTACATCGGGTGCCGCACCACGCTGTACACTCCGGTATCGATCACCCGCTGGTGTCTTTCCTCTTGATGCCTGACCACTGGCGCAGCGAAGGCGTTCTCCGTCAGAGCCAAGCTCATCAACCACCAGCCCGCGACAAAGAGCCCGAGCCCCACGTGCGAGACGATGGCTCCTGGTTTCGGCAGCAGATGCAATCGGAACACATCCAGGGGAATGAAGACGAACAAACCGACGAAGGCAGCGATCAGATGCACCACGACGATCTTGTCGGCGAGCGGCTGCCCTGGCTGGATGGGTGGTTTGAAGCGCTCCTCGAGCAGGCCCTTGTTGATGCGAAGGAGGCTCGCCGTGGTGACGACGGTTCCCACGAGAACCACAGCGAGAATCACCCAGGCACGCCACCAGTCCAGAGTCCCTGCGGGCGCGAACAGCAAGACGCCGAAGATGACGACATTGAGGCTGACCCTGGCGAACAGCTTGGAGTACGACATGTCAGGAGTGGGTGTGTTTCGTGATGTCCCACTCACCCCAGCGCCTGACGATCTGTGTGCCTCGCACCTCCACCACCTCGATGCCCGTGATGTGCGTGGCCTTGTGCGTCGGGCCGACACCCAGGTAGCGGGCTCGATTCGTTCCCACTGCCGACCAGCGGACTGCGATCTTGCTCGTCGCCGTGTCGAGGACGAGGTCCTCGACCTTCGTCTTCAGGTCCGGGAAGGCCAGGGTCAGATCTTTCAGCCCCTGGGCGAATCCGGCTTTCGTGGTAGGACGCCCCGCGGAGGCTGCATCCTCGAACTCCTCGGCATGAAGCCGGTCGAACAAGGCCCAATCCACGGGCACGGTCCAGAGCGAAATCCACTGTTCCGCTAACCGTGTGAGCGTTTCTCGCTCGGTCATGGACGCCCAGCGTACGCTTTGTGGGAGAGGTGCGGCACCCGGCTCACTGGATGCCGTACTTGTCGAGGCGGGTGTAGAGCTGGGCGCGAGTGAGGCCGAGGAGACGGGCGGCCTTGGACTTGTTGCCTCGCGCTTGCCCGAGGGCTCTCACGACGTAGCTCCGTTCCACCGCTTCGAGATCCATGCCGTTGGAGGGGATGGCCGTTTCGGAGCTCGAGGAGCCGTTGTTTCCCGACACGATCCCAGCCGCAGGCTGACGGAGCTGGACCGGGAGATGGGCTCGCGTGATCAGCCCTCCGTCGCAGAGAAGGATCGCCCGCTCGATGGCGTTGCGCAGCTCGCGGACGTTGCCCGGCCAGGTGTAATCGAGCAGCCACTCACGCGCGTCCCGCGAGATCCCGGCCGCCGGGCGCCCCATCGTGCGGCCGAGATCCTGGAGAAAGGCGTCGGCCAGCAAGAGGATGTCCTCGGGGCGGTCGCGGAGCGCCGGGACGCGGATCTCGAACACGTTCAGGCGATAGAAAAGATCCTCGCGGAAGTCGCCGCGCGCCATCGCCGTGGTGAGATCGCGGTTCGTGGCGGCGATGACGCGCACGTCGGCCTTGAGCGTACGCGTGCCGCCGAGGCGCTGGAATTCCCGCTCTTGCAACACGCGCAGGAACTTCGCCTGCACGAGGGGGCTCATCTCGCCGATCTCGTCGAGGAAAAGGGTGCCCCCGGCGGCTTGCTCGAGGCGGCCAATCTTGGTCGCTGCAGCGCCGGTGAAGGCGCCCTTTTCGTGGCCGAAGAGCTCGGATTCGAGCAGCTGCTCCGGGAGCGCGGCGCAGTTGATGGCGACGAACGGCTTCCCGGCGCGGGGGGAGCCCTGGTGGATGAGGTGCGAGACGACCTCCTTGCCGGTGCCGGATTCGCCGGTCACGAGGATGGTGGTCTCCGAAGCAGCCACGCGGCCGACGTGCTCCAAGGTCTCCTTCCAGGACCGGGAGGAGCCGACGATGCGGCTCGCCTCGCGGGATTCGAGCTCCCGCGTCAGCGTCTCGACCGTCGCTGCCAACCGTTCGGCGCTCTCCCGTGCCTCGGCGGCGATCCGGGCCTGCTCCGCCAGCCGGTGATGGGAGAGGGCCAGCGCGATCCGGTCGGCGAGCCGCCGGGCCACTTCGACATCCGGCGTGCCGAATGCCGCGGGCTCGCGATGGAAGAAACCGACGGAGCCGTGCACTTCGCCCGAGAGTCGTACGGGAACACGGAGCCAGGAGCGCATTCCGGTGGCCAGCATGAGACGATTGCGTTCCGTGGTCGGTGCGACCTCGGCCTGCACGTCCTGGATGATCTCGAACTCGAGGAGGCGGCGCTCCGATTCCTGTTCCGTGAGCGAGATCGGTGCCTCGGGCTTGGGGCCGTCGGATTCACCGGCAAGCGCGACGACGGAGAGCTTGCGGGCGGTGCTGTCGAACTCGGTGAGGACCAGGAGGTGGTGCGGCAGGACGGGCTGCACGATGCGAGAAACGCGCTCGAACACTTCGCGGACATCCAGGGACTCCGCCAGCGTTCCGAAGAGCCCTTCGAGTTGATCGAGTCTTTCCCGCCGGCGCCTCTCGGCATCCCAAATGCGCCAGTGTTCGACCGCCGAGCCGAGGAGGGCCGCGATGGGTCGCAACACCTCCTGGTGCTGGTCGGTGAAGACGTGGGGTTGTCGCGAGCACAACCAGACGCCGCCGGTGAAGGAGTTCAAGGATTGGAATGGCTCCCAGAGCGCCGAGCGCGCGCCGGCGGCGAGAATCGCCGCATCTCCCGGGAAAGAGGGGTCCAGCTCCACCTGCGCATCATCGATGCGCGGATTCGGTCCGGAGCGGGGACGGATCCGCGGCGACCAGGACGACAACGCGCAGGGCTGGGAGCATTCCGGGTCGCGCTTTTCGGGAACCGTGGTCGCGTGCGCGACCGCCCGGCCACCTTCGATGATGCGCACGACCCCCATCTGGTCGAAGGGGATGAGCTCGCGGACGGACGTCGCCACGCGATCGAAGACGTCCTGCAACTCGAGGGTCTCCGAGGCGGTCTCGGCAATCTCAGTGAGGACGCGTGCGACGACTCGTGGATCCATGACTCGATCATACAACGAGCCACCCGGCAGCGCGCCGACGCCGGCCCGGACCCCGTCCGAGGTAGGGGTTTGCCCGATGGTGGCGTGAACCGTCGCCTCACTCATGCCCGTACGACGCACCCGTCAGCCGACCTCGACGTCCTCCCAGAACCCCAGCCGGTGTGCCACCTTCGCCATCGGAGCTCCCGGCGCTTCGTAGGACCAAGCGGCGCGTTCGTGGCGCACACCATCGATCATCACATCGTAGAACTGCACGCCGTGCGGGCACTCCAGATCGTCCGCGGTTTTCTCGGACTTCTCGAGCCAGTCCATGCGGACGGCCGCCCGGGGGAAGTACTGGTACCCGCCCACCTCGACGATATCGTCGCTCGCCGCAAGGACGCGGCCCTTCAAGGTTGCCTTCATGCTCGGAGCCTCCCTTTCCGACTCCCCTTACTGGAAGAAGGAAGGCC
>DASRJW010000132.1 GCA_035649275.1 Candidatus Krumholzibacteriia bacterium | reverse complement strand
TGCTCCTCGATTACAAAGTGGTGGTGTGGAGTGTCCGAAGCGGGAGCACCGGCAGCTCGGGCCTGCGCCGGACGGCGCAGTTCTTCGATCCCTTCCCGAGCCGCAACCAGAACAGCGGCAGGAATTTCAACATCCTGAACGTCTATTTCGCCAACGGCGGCAAGTTGTGGATCAACGGTCTCCTCCCTGCGAAACAGCTGTGGCCCGACGAGCGCGATTTCGGGAGCCAGGGCCAACCCGTGAACGTGACCTGCTGGGACGATCCCCTCGATCCTCATCCCGGGATCGATTCGGTCGGGACCACGAGCCTTCTCTACAAGCTGGGCGTCGAGATGTTCGATGTGGGGACGGCCTTTGGCGGGCCGCGCCAAACGGCCAGCCACTGGTGCTACGGTCTGCAGGCGGTGGCGCCAGGAGTTCCCGCCCTGCAGTTGCATTCCAGCTGGGGTCAAGGAGGAACCGGCGGCCGCAACAACGTGGAGATCTACGACATGCCTGGGGCGCTGGCACAGGCGCAGCCGCTGCTCCGACCGCCACTCGGCAAGAGCCGCGTGCTGTACACGTACGTGAGCCACGTGCCCGAGGATTCGCTACAACACATCGTCTACCCCGTGACCGCCGACAAACAGCCGATGTTCCTGGTGACGAAGGCGGCGCCGGACGATCAGCACTACAATCTCGCCCTCTGCGGCTTCGAACCCTACTATCTCGAATCGAATTCGCACGCACGCCTGGTGCAGCATGTGCTCCTGCAAGAGATGGGTCTCGGGCCGACGCCGGTCTTCCTGCGGCAGCTGAGCGCGGTGGCGAGCTCTGGCTCGGTCCGGATTCGCTGGGAGGTGGAGGCTTCCAGTGCTTCCGCCGAATTCCGCCTGCAAGCGAGCGCCGGGGGCGCGGAGTGGACGGTGCCCTTCACCTCTGTCGGTCCGCGAGAGTTCGTTGCCATGGACGAGTCGCCCCATCTCGCCGGCGCCGGGTCGGTGAGGTATTCCCTCTACGCCCAGGAAGCCGGCGCGCCTTGGGTTCTTCTCGGCCAGGAGACGGTGGTGCTCGCAGCGCCGCCTCCCGTCGTGCAGCTCTTGCCACCCCACCCGAATCCGTTCAATCCGCGGGTCATGATTCCTTTCGTCCTTCCAGCGCGACAGCATGTCCGTCTCGCCATCTACGCTCCCGACGGCCGGAGAATCGCGCTCCTCCTCGATGCGATCCGACCGCCGGGATCCGGTTCCGTCTTCTGGGACGGCACCGACGCCCTCGGTCGCCCGGTGGCGTCAGGTCTCTACCTGGCGCGCCTCGATGCCGGTGGTGCGAGTCTGTCGGAGAAGCTTCTCTTGCTGAAGTGAGGGGTTGGAAGATCTCCGGGGCGTCGGACCGCTAGGTCTTCGGAGCCGGACGCCGTGACACGGGCCCGCTCAGGGTGGCGGGCGGATGGCGAGCAAACGGATCTCGGTCATCTCCTCCATGGCGAAGCGGATGCCTTCGCGGCCGAGGCCGCTCTCCTTCACCCCGCCGTAGGGCATGTGGTCCACCCGCCAGGACGGCACCTCGCCGACGAGGACACCGCCCACCTCCAGCACCTCCCAGGCGTGGAGCGCCTTGTAGAGATCCCGCGTGAAGACACCGGCCTGCAAACCGTAGGCGCTGTCGTTGATCTCGGCGAGGGCGGCATCGAAGTCGTCGAAGCGGGATAACACCGCGACGGGGCCGAAGGCTTCGCGACAGGAGAGGTCGGCGTCGCGCGGCACGTTCTCCACCAGCGTCGCTTCGAGGAGCGCGCCGCGCCTGCCGCCGCCGCAGAGCACGCGGGCCCCGCGCCTTGTCGCAGCTTGGATCCAGGTCTCGAGTCGCGCCGCGTCGGCTTCTGAGATCATGGGGCCGAGGAAAGTGTTCTCTTCCTTCGGATCGCCAAGCACGAGAGCCCTGGTCGCCGTCACCAGCTTGTCTCGGAAGGCGTCGTATACGGCAGCGTGCGCCAGGATGCGCTGCACCGAGATGCAGCTCTGCCCGGACTGGTAGAAGGCGCCGAAGACGATGCGCTGCACTGCGTCGTCGAGGTCGGCATCGGCGTCCACGAGCACGGCGGCGTTGCCCCCCAGCTCCAGCGCCACCTTCTTCTTGCCGGCGCGCCGCTTCAGGTCCCAGCCGACGTCCTGGGAGCCGGTGAAGCTGAGGAGCTTGAGGCGTTCGTCCTCCACGAGCGGTGCCGCATCCCGGCCCGGGCAGGGCAAGATGGAGAAAGCGCCGAGCGGCAGATCGGTCTCGGCCAGGATCTCGCCGAGCAACAGGGCGCCGACGGGCGTCCAGCTCGCGGGCTTCAGGATGAAGGGGCAGCCGACGGCGAGGGCGGGTGCGATCTTGTGGGCCGGCAGATTGAGCGGGAAGTTCCACGGCGTGATG